>JBDTTZ010000527.1:0-5242 GCA_040008015.1 Gemmatimonadota bacterium | reverse complement strand
TCTGCTCGGGTCTGAGCTTGTCGAGCTCGGTGGAACCAGTGATGGGGCCGGTCATAGCATGAAGATTCGCGCTGGGACGGGATTTCGCTAGAGGGGACGGTAATAGGCGGGAAGGTAGGAAAACCTAAGGCTGTCATTCCGAGGGCGCAGCCCGAGGAATCTCAAGGCTCGGGTCATGAAGAACTCGACCAGGCCACCTTTGAGATCCCTCACTTCGTTCGGGATGACAGCGCCTTTTTCTTACCGCCATACCGCCTTACTTAGCCCGCTCTAGATACACCCCTTCCACCGGATTCACCCGTACCCGCTCCCCTTCCTGGATGAACTCGGGAACCTGGATCGTCACGCCGTTGCTGAGCTTGGCCGGCTTGGTGCTGGCCGTCTTGGTGGCGGTCTTCATGACCGGCGAAGTCTCCACGACGTCCAGCTCCACCACCGTTGGCAGTGCGATGGCGATAGCACGCCCGTCCAGCCACTCGGCGGTGAATTTCATTTCCGGAGTCAGCCAGTCGCCCTGGTCGCCCACGGTTTCATTATCGAGGGTGAACTGGTCATAGGTCTCGGAATCCATCACGTGGACTCCGTTGGCATCACGATAGAGCACCTGGAGATCCCGGGTGTCCAGCCTGGCGGTGTCGATGAAATCGGAGGCGCTGAACCGGTGGTCGAAGGTGTTCCCGCTGACCAGGTTCCGCATCCGGGCCTGCACGAACGCGCGGAGGTTCCCCGGGGTCCGATGGGTGAACTCCATGACCCGGCAGGGTTGCCCCTCGAAGATCAACACATGGCCCTTCCGGATGTCGGTAGCTTTCATCGTAAACCCAATTATGACTTGTGGTTATGCAACGACAAATGCCCCGGGGAACTCCCGGGGCGGGAAAGATAACACCGGGTATCGCTACGGTAGGATGACCCGCTCCTCTGGAAGGCTTTGGGACAGCCGAGTTTCACCGACTTCGGCTTCCCAGTCGGGTAGCGTGGCGGCATCGCGGTAGGCGTTGGCGAGCTGCTTACCGACCAGCGCCGCCTGGGCTCGTTGCAGCACCGCGATCGCCGAGGCGTGAGGCAGGGCAAATACGAAGACGTAGTGGTTCAGCGCGCGTTCCACCGGCACCCATCCGTCCAGCAGCCGGGCAAAACTGATCGCATGGCTGACGTGGGTGGCCGTGACCGCTTCCGCTGCCCGGGATCCTACCATCCGGGCCAGCTGAAGCGTCGTCTCCAGGTAATCCCGCTTGTACCGGATCATGCGGATCACGAGGTCCGGCCGGAGCAGCTGCCAGCCGGAAATGCTGGGCATAGGATGACGGGGTGGAAGGCAATCGAGATCCAGCTCGACCAGTGCGCGGGTTCTTACCGGCTCCTGCATCGGCTCGGGGACCGCGACGACCCGGAAGTACAGGCTCAGCGCCTCGAGCGGGGGAATCCGGCTGGCGAACTCCTGGATGAACTCGAGGGCCTGGGCGCCATGCGTGGAAACGACCCCCTCCCAGGCCGCCGAGTAGGCGATCCTGATCCGGGGTTCCAGCGCCCTGGGGAACGGGCGCACTGACATGCGGCTGGGTACTGACATGTGCTTCGTCTGGATCAGGGGTAGTGGTCCAGCTCGGTTCTACGCAATTTTCGAGCAGGACGTTCTGCCCCGCGATTGGCGGATTCCAGCCCGGGGAAAATCCACTTTCCACGGCCCTATCTCATTGCGGGGTAACAAAATAAGCCACCGCGACTGAAACGCTGCGGTGGCCTGTCCCGGTTCGGGACTTATACCAGTCTTCCGGCTTACTGCTCGACGATGATCAGGTACTTGCTCGGGCCCCAGAACAGCTCGGGATTTGCGATCTCGATGCTGCCGCGGAACTCGCCCTTGTCGTTCGGCGGGGTCCCCACCCCGGCCAGGTTCTGGCGCGAGATGATCTTGTATTTCTTGACCGAATCGGGAAGCATGATAACCGTGAGGTTCCGCATGTCTCCCGGAGTAAAGCCGTTGTTATCCAGTTGCCGAGCCGGCTGAAGCGACTTGCCGCCGAAGAAAAGGAACTTGCTTCCCTCTTCGACCGCGACACCCCGGTCAACCAGGTCGTGCTTTTTCCCGATGGTGTAGAAAACGGCGTTTCGTGACGTGGTCAGCGTATCGACCTGCCCGACCAGCTCGACCCTCTGGGCAACCAGCTTCACATTGTCGGAATGGAGCTGGTTGATCTGTGCAGTCATCGCCAGGAGGGACACCTTCTGGGTGTCGATGATGGCCTGAAACTGGTTGATCGTGTTCTGGAATGCGATCACCTGCGTCCGCAGCGAGTCACCGGCGTGGCCCAGTGACCGAACCCGGCGCTGGCTTGCCGCCAACTGGGTCTCGGCCTGGGTGATCCGCTCGGTCACTTCCCGAACCTTGCCCAGCAGGTAGTCCTGGACCCGGACGGTATCCGTGGCGCCGGTTTCCGCACTGGAAACCGGGACCACTCCGGTCCTCAGGTCCTTGACCTTGTTCAGCTCGCTGTTGATGTCATTCATGAGCTGGGTGTTATCCACCACCATCTGGAGCAGGCTGTCCTTCTCCGCCGAGATGGTCTGCATCTGCGTCACCTGCTGCCGCAGTGCCTCGTTCTCTTGTTTCGCCTTGTTGTCGCAGCCGGACATAAGCAGGACCGCTGCAATACCGGCGACTGCCGCATGGTACGCTCTCATGCCTTTGCCTTCCTCATTCGGGGTTACGGTGGGGGAATGCGCCCCATTATACCGCCTCAAAGGCGATTTAAGGGGTGATACTGGTCACAGGCGGTGATTTTGACTCATAAGCCCGAAAACGGACGGTAGTAGACGGTAGTAGACGGTAGTAGACGGTAAAAGACGGTAATAGACGGTAGTGGGCGGTAGACAATTGTGAGTTGAAACAATCGCGGTTCCCCGCCTTCCGTCTACTACCGTCCATTACCGTCTTTTACCGCCCATTACCGTCCATTACCGCCTATTTCGTATCGAGGATCCCTCTCAGTTTCAATGCCATTTGGGGTCCCAGGCCAGCGTCTTCTTCATGCTTCAGAAAGGTGTAGGCCCGCTCCCAGGGTTGGCTCCGGATCCGGTCGGCCCACGCTTGAAGCTTGGTCTGGTCGTAGGCCTCGCTTCGGAGCCGCAGGTATCCCCAGCTCGCGGTGGGGACGAAAGGAGTCTCGCCGGTGTCGCTGTCGACTACGCAGAGCGCCACGTCATGGCTCTTGAGCGCCTGGTAGACATCGTCACTGAACCAGCTCTCGTGCCGGAACTCCATCGCAGCCGGGCAGCGCGGTGGAATCAGGGAGAGGAAATCCTGGAGCAGGGGCAGATCCTTCTTGAAATTGGGTGGCAGCTGAAAAAAACTGGGACCCTGCCGCGCTCCCAGGACCGAACCGGTCCGGAGGAAATACTCGACATGCTCGGCCACGCCTTTGAGCCGGTTCATGTGGGTGATCCGGCGCGTGGCCTTCAGCACAAAAACAAAATCGGCCGGCACCTGGCCGGCCCATTGCAGCAGCAGTTTCTCCGTCGGCATGCGGTAGAAGGTGTTGTTGATCTCCACCGCCGGAAATCGCTCGGCGTAGAAGGGCAACATGCCTTCTGCCGGCAGATCTTCCGGGTAAAAGCCGCCCTTCCACTCCTTGTAACTGTAGCCGGACATGCCAACGAGGACGTTCATCTCTTCCTTTTGACTCGCCGCCCGGCCCGGAGCTCGAGCTGCAGCTGTCCCGACTCGGGGTTCCATTCCCGGGTTCCATCCCGCGCCACGATCCGGCCCTCTTCTGCGGTTATCCGGATATCGCCCAGCGGATGTCCTTCCGGCAGCTCGCGCACCAGCCGGCGCAGCGCACGGCGAACCCGCCGGGGCGAAATTCTTGCATCGGCCAGCGCCCGGGCGGCGCGGATGAGCACCAGGTCCTGAAACGAAAATTGATAAGCCCGGCGGATCCCCCGGGCCGGCTTGATGAACCCCGCGCGCGCGTGCCGATAGACCTGGCGAACCGAGATGCCCAGGAGCTGCGCCACGTCACGCGAGGAGTAGTCGCTCATTCAAGGTCAGCTCGCCTTCCGCTTCTTCTTTGCCTTGGACCGCGCGGACTCTTCCTCCGCGGCTTTCTTGCCGGGGCGCTTCGATTCCTTCCGTCCGGACTCGGCGGCTCCGTCCTTCTTGGACAGGCTGGCTTTCAGCGCGGCCATGAGATCCAGCACCTTGGCCTGGGGCGCCTCGGACGGCTCGCTGGTGATCTCTTTCCCGCCTTCCACCTTTTTCTCGATGGCTTCCATGATCCGGTCGTGCACCTGGTCGTGGTAGTTCTCGGGATGGAATTCCTCGGTTGAACCCTGCTCGATCAGCTGCTTCGCGAGCGCCAGCTCGGCCGGTTTCACCTGGGTGTCGGGAACCTCGACCTCGGAGGTCTTCCGCACCTCGTTGGCATAGTGTAGCTGCTCCATCACCAGCACGCCGTCCTGGGGCCGCAGCAGCACCAGGTTCTGCTTCCCGCGCGCCGCATACTGGCCCAGGCCCGCGCGCCCGGTCTCCTTCAACGCTTCGCCCAGCAACCGGTAGGCCTTCTCTCCACCCTTGTCGGGGCCCAGGTAGTAGACCCGGTCCACGTACACCCGGTCCACCAGCTTCAGGGGGACGAACTCGCTGACATCGATGGAATTGGTGGCCTTTTCGTCCAGCGCCTTGATTTCGTCCGGGGTGAAGAGCACGTACTGGCCCTTGCTGAATTCATATCCCTTGATCATATCGTCCTTGTCCACCACCGTGTCGTCCTTGGGGCAGACATACTGCTGTTTGAGCCGGGTGCGGCAAGTCCTGTGGAGCCAGTTGAAGCTGATGCTGCCCGACGATTCGCTGGCGGAATACAGTTTGACCGGCACCGAGACCAGGCCGAACGAGATGGTGGCGGATGCTATGGGACGCGCGCTCATTGTGACCCGGGAGAGGAGAGGGACCCCTACAATAGACCAGCAGCATTACAAGCGTCAAGCCAACCCGCTGATGGCTGATGGCTGATGGCATATGGCAGATCTATGTTTCGAGTCCAGGGTGGTCACCCGCCTGCCATAGGACATATGCCATCAGCCATCAGCCATCAGCCATCAGCCATCCGCTAAATGGCCGACAATCTCACTTCATTGCTGGTTCAGCTCGGGGCTCATCGACGCAAGCTATCAGCTCCCGATGTTGGCATGATGCTGGCCGAGACAGCGGCGGGGCCCTTCTCCCGGGCGGGCTGGGTAT
>JBDTTZ010000526.1:0-3476 GCA_040008015.1 Gemmatimonadota bacterium | reverse complement strand
GGGCCGAGGCGACGCCTGAGAGCGAGGCGCAGTATCCCTCCTGCCATTTCTCCTGTGGCATGCTGGCCGATTTCCTGGGCCGGCTTTCCGGCGGACTGGTCGGAGTAATGGAAGTGGAATGCCGGTCCCGCGGTGACAGCCGCTGCCGGTTCCTCGGCGGTTCCCCGGAGACCCTGCACGGCCTGTACGAACGGATGAACCAGGGCCTGAGCTACCAGCAGGCACTGGGGATCGATACCTGAGTCGAGTCTGACCTTTGCCACTGCTCCTCGCGGCGGCCGCGGCGATTCGCGGTGGCCGCGGTGAACAGCATCAGCCTGACACAATTACCAGACAAAACGATTGCTCTTGCCGCGGGCGCCGCGCTACTCCCCGGCCGCCGCGAGGTGCCTGTTGTCCTCGAATAGATGGAGAACGTTGGCAAATATGGAGGACCAGTAGTGCGCTACCTCGATCTGCGCGAGCTGCTTGAACTCGCTGTCACCGGGGCTTCAGGCCTGGCGGTGGCTTTTGTCGTGCGGGAAAACTATCCCCAGGTCATTCCACGCTGGATCACGCGAGACCTCTGGCTGGTCATCGGCGGGGGAATCGGTTTCCTGGTCGCAATGACGTGGAGCGCCTGGAAGGTGGGTCGAACTGTGGACCGGCGGTTGCCGCGCCATCTCCGTCCGGTGCCCCGCCTTCGGGATGGACGGCCGTTCGGGGTATTGACCTGGCGGGCCCGCGACCTGGTGTCGGAATATCTGTGGCTGGTGGCGGGGGTGCTGGTGGTGCTGGTCATCATCTGGCTGGCAAAAACGTTCGTGCCGGGGTGGTAGGGGCGCACAGCTGTGCGCCCCTACTTCCCGGTCACCGATACTCCTTCCAGCACCATCGCGGGTGCCCCGACACTGCCCATCCATTTCACGTCCCTGCCTATCCCCGCGATCCGTTTGAGCAACTCGTACACGGTCCCCGCAACGGCCGCATCCTTCACCCGCCCGACCACTTCGCCATTGATGACCCGGTACGCCAACGCCACCGGGTGAGAGAAAGCGCCGCCGATCACGTTTCCCTGCCCCACCCCGAGCAGCTCGTCCACCAGCAAACCATCGGTGATCTGGGCCAGCAATTCCGGGAAGCTGAGTGCGCCGGGCGCGATGGAGAGATTGGAGTATGAAGCCTGGGGCTTGCCGAAGGTGCTGCGCCGGGCATGACCGGTCGCCGCCACCTTGGCGCGGCCGGCGGTTTCCAGATCGTAGACGAAGGCGTTCACCCGTCCGTCTTCGATCAGCGGCAGCCGCCGCGACGGCACTGCCTCGTCATCGAACGGCCGGGACCCGGCGCGGCCGTCGAGCAGGGGATCGTCCACCAGGGTGAATCCCGGATCGAACATGACCTTGCCCTTCTTGTCGCCCAGCGGCGAAACACCCTGGAGCACCGACTTGCCCTGCATGGCCAGCTGCAGTGGGGCCAGGAGAACGGCGGTTCCCGGCGGAGTGAAACAGACCGGCAGCGCGCCGGACCGGGCTTCGGCGCGGCGCTCGGCCCAGTCCACCCGTTGGAGCATCGAGTCAACCATGGTTTCCAGGTCCCCCTCGGCCGGCAGATCGGCGCCGGCCAGGTGGTCGGAAACAATGAGGACGTCGTCACCCCTGACCCGGGTCAGCTCAGCCGACAGGCTCACGGTCGTGACATCATAGTTGGTATCGGCTCCATTGCTGTTGGCCACCCGGATGGAGCCGAGTGACCGCTCGACGTTCACGCTGACCTGGCTGCCGTCCCGCGCGAGCCGGGTGAGGACCAGCTTGCCCAGGTCCGCCAACTGGGAAATCGACGCGGCGGCGGCGCGGGGATAGTGGGTGAGCACCCGGGGCAGCGGGGCAGGGCCGGGTAATTCCAGGCGGACCGGCTCGCCGACGCCGGCGGACGCGAAGGCGGAGGCAACGAGAGCGCCGATGTCGTCTGCAGTGCTGCCGGCGAACCCCATGCGCCCGTCCACAATCACCCGGAGGTTGACCCCGCGCTCCTGCGCGTAGGAGCTGGACTTGAGCCGGCCGGCTTCGAAGGCGAGGCTTACCGTCTCGTCGGTCTTGACGACAACGTCGGCCGCGCTGGCCCGGCCGTGGACCAGATCCAGCAGCTCGCCGATCACGCCGGGTCTCCGCCGATCGCAACGTCGCGGATCCGGATGTGAGGAGCGCCTTCGGTGACCGGGAGGGGGACCTGGAAACCTTTGCCGCAGCCGCCGCCCATCTGGTTCCAGCGAAAGTCACCCGCGATCCCGTCGACCCCGTCGAGGGTGTGGAAGAGATTGCCGGCCAGCGTGACGTCGCGCACCATTTCGGCGATCTTGCCTTTGCGGATCATGTAGCCGTACCCGGCGGTGAACGAGAAATCTTCCAGGTAGGTCTGGCCGCCGAGCGCGTCGCAGGCATAGACGCCAAGCTCGATGCCGGAGAGCAGGTCCTCGCGGGTCCCCTTGCCGCTGGCGATGTAGGTGTTGGTCATGCGAACGATGGGCGGATGCCGGAACGAGAGCGCGCGGGCGTTGCCGGTCGCGGGCTCGCCCATGTGGGCCGCGGTTTCCCGGGAATGGAGCCGGCCGACCAGCACGCCGTTCTGAATCAGCGTAGTGTTCTGGGTGGGAGTGCCTTCATCGTCGTAAGGCAGTGTGCCCCGGAGACCCGCCGCGCGGCCATCATCGCCGATCGTCAGCAGCTCGGAGCCGAAGCGCCGGCCCAGCCGCATCATCTCCCTGGCCTGGGGATTCTCGTACACGAAGTCGGCCTCACTCAGGTGGCCGAACGCCTCGTGTACGAACACGCCGGCCAGCTTGGGATCCAGCACGACCGGGTACCGGCCCCCCTTCACCCGCGGCGCCTTGAGCAGCTCCACCGCCCGGCGTGCAGCGGCCAGGAACTCTTCTTCCCGATTCTGCACCGAGTGCCATCCCCGCCGGAGCCCGATCGACTCGAGGGCCCGTTCGATGCCACCTTCTTCCCGCGCGGTCGCCACGGCGCTCAGCGTCACCTCGGGCCGCAGCTCGTACAGCAAGGTGCCGTCGGAGCTGGCAAACCAGTACTCGGTGACCTCGTCCCGATACGCCGCCTGGGTATCCACGATCCGGCGGTCGTACCCCATCATCAGCTCGTTCAGGCCTTCGAGCAGCTTCTTCTTCGCCTCGAGCGACACGCCCCGCACGTCGCCGTCGAGATCGAGCCGCACGTCATCCTCGCGGACCGGCACCGGCGCCAGGGTGATCGACTCGCTCAGCCGCACGGCCAGCGACATTTCGTGGGCCCGGGATATCATGGCGGGGAGCCGGTCCACGCTGGTGAAGCTGGCCACGCCCCAGCCGTACCCGCGGTTGAGACAGCGGACGAAGCCGCCGGCGTCGAGGCTGGCATTCGCGCCCTCCAGCCGGTGGCCACGAAACGCGACCGCGCTGGTCCAGGAGCGTTCGAGGCGGATCTCGGTGTAGTCGGAGCGGGAAA
>JBDTTZ010000525.1:0-1711 GCA_040008015.1 Gemmatimonadota bacterium | reverse complement strand
GTCCGGATCTCGTCCTCGGTCAGTTTCCGGGGGAGCTTCATCAGCGTCCCGACCTTCACGGCCTGGGGATCGTGCAGCCAGCGCGCCACGTTTTCCGGAGTGTTGGGCAGCAGGTTGGCGACGATGGTGGTTCGGCTCCCCACGTGAGACAGGTTGGGGCCCATCACGGCCATCTGCCCTGCCATCGGAGTGCCGACCATGGCATGACACCCGATGCAGCCACCCGACAGGAACAGCGCATTACCCGCCGCCATCAGGCTGTCGTGGCCGGCCCGCGCCCGGGCCGAGGCCGAGTCGGCCGGGCGGCTGCTGTCCGGCGCCACCACCCCGGCATTCACCATCGGCGACCCCACCTGCTGGTCCGCCACCCAGGCGTCGAAGTCCTCGGGCGAATCCACCAGCACCCGGAACCCCATCCGGCCGTGCTGAATCCCGCAGAACTCGGCGCATTGTCCGCTGAAGTTCCCCGGCTCGGGCGCGGTAAACCAGAGGGTGGTGGCCCGGCGGGGAAAGACATCCCGCTTGGCCGCCAGCTGCGGGAGCCAGAAACTGTGCAGTACGTCTGCCGTCGTCATGAACAGCGCGACTTTCTTTCCGCTCGGCACGTGCATCTCGTTCGCTGTGACCACCTTCTGGTCGGGATAGCGGAACTCCCACCACCACTGGTGCCCGATGACTTCGACCCGAACCGCGTCGGTGGGAATCTCCGAGGTCACGAAGATGCCCCGGATCGTGGGGACCGCGATCAGCGCCAGGATGACGGCCGGAATAATAGTCCAGACGATTTCTACCGTGGTATTCCCATGCGTCTGCACCGGCTCCGGGTCCGTCGGCTTCCCCCGGAACTTGAAAATCGCGAAGACCAGGGCCCCCTCGACCAGCACAAACACCACGACGGCCCACCAGACCGTCGTCATGAAGATGTGGTCGATCATCCGGGTGAAATCGGTCTTCGGATCCAGCGTAGACTGGGGGTAGTCCCGCGAGGAACATCCCGCGAGAACCAGCAGCAGAAGTAGCGGAAACCATGCCCGGAAGGCAGGCCCGGAAATGATTTTCCGGAGGCGCATTAGGGATTTCCCGGACGAGGGAGAGCGAGGTAAGACGCTAGGAAAATCGAGGGTCAGGATAGCTTGTGCGGAGCCCCGAGTCAAGGAAGGCGGCAAGGTGAGGCAAGGTGAGGCAAGGGTTTGCCTTAGCGGCCTCCACCACGTTGCCTCACCCTGCCCCACCTTGCCCCACCTTGCCTCACCTTCTTTTCTTGAACATCAGCCAGTTACGCATCCAACCCCGGAGTCGCGACCATGCCGTCCCGCGAAGACCTGATCCGTCAATACGCCGAAGGCCCCGCCAAACTGCGCCAAACCCTGACCCGGGTCCCCCCGGAAGCCATGAAATGGCGGCCGGCCCCTGGGAAATGGTCGGTGCACGAGATCATCGTCCACTGTGCCGATAGCGAAACCAACGCCCACATGCGGGTCCGCTACCTCCTGGCCGAAAAGGAACCGACCATCGTCGGGTATGACCAGGATGAATGGGCCCGGGCGCTCAACTATCACGAGCTGCCGCTGGAGCCCGCGCTGGCAACCATCGAGGCCGTCCGAGCCAATACGGCGCCCCTGCTCAGGAGCCTTCCCGAAGCCGCCTGGAAGCGAAGCGGGCACCACACCGAATATCCGGCCACACCCTATGGAATGGAAAAGTGGCTGGA
>JBDTTZ010000524.1:0-2237 GCA_040008015.1 Gemmatimonadota bacterium | reverse complement strand
GCTATCGGCTATCAGCCATCTGCTCGTTCGCGCCTTCGGGACGCCCTTCGAGGAACTGCCGCACCACCGGATCGGTGGACTCCCGCATCTCTTCCACGGTGCCGACCTGGCGAATGGCCCCCTGGTAGAGCATCGCCATCCGCTGGCCGACCGTGTAGGCGCTGCGAAGGTCATGGGTGACCACGACCCCGGTCACTCCCAGCTCCCCCTGAGTCCGCACCATGAGCTGGTCGATCACCGCGCTGGTGACCGGATCGAGGCCGGTTGTCGGCTCATCGTACAGAATGTAGCGCGGCCTGAGCGCGATCGCCCGGGCGATTCCCACCCGCTTGCGCATGCCGCCGGAGAGTTCCGCCGGGTAGCGATCCTCCGAGCCGACCAGATCGACCAGCTTGAGGCTCTCCCGGATCCGTTCCGGCATCTCGCCCGGCGGCACCCCGCGGCGTTTTAGTCCCAGCGCCAGGTTCTCCGCCACCGTCATGGAATCGAAGAGCGCGGCAAACTGGAAGACGAAACCGATGTCGCCACGGAGTTTCATGAGCTCGTCGCGATCCAGCTCGTGCACCACCCGCTCGTCCACTACGATCCGGCCCGCATCGGGCGCCAGGAGTCCGCAGATCAGCTTGAGGGCCACACTCTTGCCGGTGCCGGAAAAACCGAGGATCACGGTGGTCTGCCGGTCGGGGATGACGAGGTCGAGGCCCTTCAGGACCTGTTTCGAACCGAAGGCTTTGTCGGCCTGTTCGAACCGGATCACCGGGTCTCCTCGTGCGTGCGGTGGGACCATCGCGAATTCAGGTTTCGATGCGCGTCAACGCCGAGTACGCCGAGCAACAGCGAGGGCCGCAGAACATGGCACGGAAAAGGCCTCGGCGAACCCTTCAGGTGCTCCGCGTTCCTCTGCGTTAATGCGCCTCGAAACGACAAGCCATTGAGGACATTGACGCACGCAATCATAGCAAAATCATCGCCCAAAACGCATCCAGCACGAGTATCGCTTCACACCCCAGCACCACGGCGCGGGTGGTTCCCCGCCCCACTCCTTCGGCCCCACCCTGCGTCTTCAATCCCTGGATGCAGCCCATGAGGGTGACGGCAATCCCGAAGCTCGCCGCCTTCACCAGCCCGAACCAGACGTCCTTGAAGGTATAAAAAAGCTTCAGACCCTTGGCGAATTCCGGATTGGAGAGATCGAGAATGTTGACCGCGGTGATCCACCCGGCGATCACGCCGGTCGCCATGGCAAAGGCGGTGATGATGGGGAACATGAACCCGCCGGCCAGCACCCGGGGCACCACGAGGTAGCTGTGCGGATTGTAGGCGAGGGTCTCCAGGGCATCCACCTGCTCGGTCACCTTCATGGTGCCGACTTCGGCGGCGATGTTGGCGCCGACCCGGCCGGCCAGAGCGAGACCGGTCAACACCGGGCCCAGCTCCATCATGATGGTCTTGCCGACCAGGGCACCCACGAAGACCCGGGGGACCGCGCCGGTGAAGATGTAGGAAGAGAGCAGGGCGAGGACAATACCGGTGAAGACCGCGATGAAGAGCGCGATCGGGATGGAGTCCACGCCGAGGCGCCTCATCTGGGTGATGAGGAGAGGGCCCCATGTGGAGATGTCGGAGAGAGCCCGAACGGTGTTCAGCGTGGCCCGTCCAATCCGGGTAAACCACCCGGCCACACCGCGCGGCCGCGCGGCCAATGCGTGAGTCACGAGTTACAAGGTAGGGCGTGAGGGCTGGAGTGTAAAGAACGAGCGTGTGGTCATTCCGAGCGCAGCGAGGAATCTCAAGCTCAAATCCGCAAGATCACCCGTGGACCACCCTTGAGATCCCTCGCTCCGCTCGGGATGACACTATGCAGCGAAGCTTGCCAGAGCGCGCCCGACCTCGCCTTCCCTGAGTCGTTTCAGTGCCCTGTCGCGGAGCTGGCGGACCCGCTCGCGGGTGACGCCCAGCATGCCGCCGATTTCCTCGAGGGTGTGCTCCCGGCCGCCGTCCAGTCCGAAGTAGAGGCGGAGCACCCTGGCATCCCGCGGCGGAAGCGTGGCGAGGGCGTTTTCGATCTCGTCGGAAAGGAACCGATCCATCGCCTCGTCCTCGGCGTTGCCCTGGTCTTCGGCGATGAAGCGGTCGATCAGCGAGCGGTCACCCTCGGGATCCATCGGCGCGTCGAGCCGGACGTCGGCCGTGTTGAGGGCCGACAGGGACTGGACGACGTCGAGCGAGAGGCCGGT
>JBDTTZ010000523.1:0-2194 GCA_040008015.1 Gemmatimonadota bacterium | reverse complement strand
CGGTCTGCTCGGTGGCCGGCTTGCCTTCATCGGGGTCGCGCTGGATGCCGAGGGACGCGGGTTGGGCCGCGGCCCAGCTGGGCTCATCGAGCCGGCCATCGAGGTGGATCTCCGACTGCAGGTGGACGGCCTCCAGGTGGGGTGCATTCCCGTGATCGCCGGCGGCCGGAACCGAAGCAGACCCCTGGGCGCGGGCCAGGTTGCTCGCGGCGCAGGTGAGCAAGACGCCGATACCAGCGGCGGTGGCGATCCGATGCATCGATGGCTCCAGACTGAGGGGTGCGGCTCTGGTATTGACGATACCCGTGACCGATTAGTTGCATGGCGGCGACCGAATCTTCGGCCTGGGGAATCCGTAGGTGATCGGCTCTGCGGGAGCAACCTTCTCAATAGGGAACGTGTCCAAGGCAGTCACGCCAACCCTTTGCCAACGAGTTCGCATGTCCATTCGCCGTTCCCTTCCCGCCGGTTTGATCCTGGTGGCTCCCGCCGTCCTTGCCGCCCAGCAAACGGCACCGGTGATCTCGGCTCCGATTTCCCAGGGGAGCTACGAGCTGACGTTCACGCCGGCCACCGCGCAGAACCGGAGCCTCCACATCGCGATGCACTTCGACGTGGCCGGTCGCGGTCCGGTGTTGTTGTCACTCCCGATCTGGACGCCGGGAGCGTATGAGGTGACCTACTTCGCGCGGTTCGTCTCGGCGTTTGTCGCCCGGGCCGGCAGCACCGATCTCACCTGGGACAAGCTGGACTTCGATACCTGGCGGGTGCGGCCCCGGGCCGCGGGGCCGGTCACCGTGGAATTCGATTTTCGCGCCGACCAGTTCGACAATGCCAAGGCCTGGTCGGTCAGAGATTTTGCCTTTGTCAACGGGACCAACGTGTTCTTCTATCCCGAGGGCCGCTCTCTCGGCTTCCCCGCGACGGTCACCGTCCACACCGATCCGGCCTGGCTGGTCACCACCAGCATGACGCCGACCGGCAAGCCCAACGAGTACGGCGAACGGAACTACCACGACCTGGTCGACATGCCGTTCTTCATCGGGCACTTCGACCTGGACAGCGCGGAGGTCTCGGGCCGCTGGACCCGGCTGGCGACGTACCCCGCTGGCGCGATGAGTCCCGCGCAGCGGGCCACCTATTGGAGCCAGATCAAGAAACTGATCCCGGTGGAGTCCAGCGAATTCGGCGAGACTCCGTGGAAGAGCTATTCCATCCTGGTGGTGTTCGATTCCACCTTCGGCGGCGGCAGCGCGCTGGAGCACCAAGCGTCGCACCTGAGTCTCTACGATCCGAGCCTGGTCACGACTCCCGTGGTGCCGTCGATTACCGTGCACGAAATCATCCACGCCTGGAACGTCAAACGGCTCCGCCCGCGCGACATGGTGCCCTACGTGTACAGCGAGGAGCAGCCCACGCCGTGGCTCTGGATGTCGGAAGGCATCACGGACTATTACGCCGACCTCACCATGGTGCGGAGTGGGGTCGCGGCGGATTCGGATTTCTACAACACCACGGCGGGCAAGATCTCCCATGTGGCCAACGTGCCGCCGGTGGCGCTGGAGGACGCGTCACTCAACATCTGGATTCACCCGGTGGACAACACCGATGCTATTTACTACGACAAGGGATCGCTGGCGGGCCTGATGCTGGATGTCATGATCCGCGACGCGAGCGACAACCGGCGCTCGCTGGACGACGTGATGCGGGAGCTGTATCGCACGACGTACAAGACCAGCTTCACCGGTTTCACTGCGGTGGAGTGGTGGGGTGCCATCAGCCGCGCGGCGGGAGGCCGGTCCTTCACCGAGTTCAACCGGAAATACGTTGACGGGCGGGAGCTCTATCCCTGGAGTGAGGTGCTGCCCCTGGCCGGCCTGAGTCTCTCGGTGGATACCCAGATGGTGGCCCGCATGGGCGTCAACAGCCAGAGTGACACGCTCGGCATCCGGGTCACCGGGCTGGTAGCCGGTGGAGCGATGGCCGAGGCGGATATGCGGGTGGGGGACTACATCGTGATGATTGCGGGGGACTCGGTGAAGGATGCCAACGCGTTCGGGCCCCAGTTCCGGCAACGGCTGGTGACGCTCCAGGCGAAGCTCAAGTTCCTGCCGAACGTCGTGTACAGCGTTCAGGGGGATCCCAATGCCCCGGAGAAGGCGGTGCGAATTCGGGAAGGGTTATTGAAGGGGAC
>JBDTTZ010000522.1:0-17946 GCA_040008015.1 Gemmatimonadota bacterium | reverse complement strand
TGGTGCGCTCATAAGTCACTCCGCCACAATGATGAGGTGAGACTGAGCCGCTCGGGCTCCCCGGTTCGGCCTCGCTGAACTTCAATAACCCTGCCACCACTTTCGGCGAAGCCAAAGAACCGGGTTGGGCTCCCGGCTCGAAACAGCGGAATGGGGGCTCGCAGGGTCCAGCGGTCGATGATCATTGCTCCGGAGCGCAGCCGCCGAAACGACAACTCCCCGCCCGCCGAGTCGGGGGGTACCCAGCTTCCCAGGCCGGTGTAGCGGAACGTGATTCCCCTGAGCTCGAGTGTTTCACGGTTGAGCCGGAGGGTGCCGGCGATGTCCACACCGCGGCGGGGCCGGGCCGGTCGGAACCGCATGACGAGTACCGGGCCGGCCGAGCTCGAGTCGGCTTCCACTGAAAAACAATGGGCATCGAGGAACCAGTTGGCGAACAGCACCCGTTCATCGGGGCCGTAGAATACCGGGCCGCGCTCGGTGACCAGCTCCTCGGGCGTGCCGTAGGGCGGGCCGTCATGGACAAAACCCCAGATTGCCAGGCTCTCGGGTGGGGCGCTCTGCACCGGCCAGGCAGCAACCCCGAGTGAGGTGCGCCGCTCCCGCTCTCCCGGCGTTCCGTCAGGGTGGGGGCGATTGGTCCAGGTCTCGGTGCGAAACTGAAGCTGGCCTTCACGAATGGTTTCGGTCGCAATGGCAAGCGCCTTTTCCGCCTCGGTGAGCAGGCGCGCCATTGCGTCGGAATCTCCGGGCCTGAGTCCGCAGCGGTTGCCCGCTGCCCGAATTTCGATTTCGGGGAGCAGCACGGGATTGTCTTCGAGGGTCAGCCGGATCTCGCGACGCTCGCCCGGGGCCAGCATGAGCGGGACCGAGGACCATGGCCGGGCCCCGATCCGGAGCACCCGGACCTGGAATCGGCCGGAAAAGGGAGCCCTGACCGCGAAGGCGCCGCTGGGGGAGGAGACCGTCCGGGTGACCTCGTGGCCGGCGCTGTCCACCAGCACGACCAGTGCGCCCGACAGCGGCTGCCGGGTCTGGATCTGCTCGAGCCTGCCGGACAACTCCTGGCCGACCGCCGGGCGAGACAGGCCGATAAACAGGATGGCCGGAGCGGCGATGAACAACGTGGGCATTCGGGTCATAGAGAGCTCAGGAGCTTGTAGCTCCTCGGTGAGTCGGGCTAAATTTAAGTGCTAAATCAGCTTAGAAAGACCTGGCGATGCCGACGTATGAGTACGAGTGCCCCGACGGGCACCAGTTCGAGAAAATCCAGAAGATCACGGAAAAGTCCGGCGCGAAGTGTCCGGTCTGCGGCAAAGCCGCGACCCGGAAGATTTCGGGCGGGGCTGGCCTGGTTTTCAAAGGCAGCGGTTTCTATATCACTGACTATGGCAAGGACGGCAAGGGTCCCCGCAAGCCGGTCGTTGAGTCCAGCGGGACCGAAACGAAGTCCGACACCAAGCAGGAAACGAAAAAGGAAGAAAAGACCACACCGAGCGAGACGAAACCGGCCAAACCCGCCAAGTCCGGTGAATGATCCCTTGACGGTCATTCGGTCCGAGCTGGCCCGGGTCGCGGGAGTCCTGGGGACTCCCGAGGCCCAGTTCGTCCTCGAGCGCCCGCGCGATGCCGGTCACGGCGATCTTGCCACCAACCTGGCCATGGTCGCGGCGAAGAGTCTCAAGACCAATCCCCGCAAACTGGCCGAGCGCGTCCTCCAGGAACTCCAGCTTCCCGAAACCGTGGTGTCCCGGACCGAGATCGCCGGACCGGGATTCATCAACTTCTGGCTGGCGGGGGACCAGCTCGCCGACGCGGTGCGGCGGATTCTGTCCGAGGGGAAACGCTACGGGCGTTCCGTGGCGCCTGGCACCCAACGGATCAACGTTGAGTTCGTTTCCGCCAACCCCACCGGCCCGCTTCATGTCGGTCACGGACGGGGTGCCGCGCTGGGAGACGCCGTTGCCTCACTGTTTGAGTGGACTGGTCACACCGTCACCCGGGAGTTCTACGTCAACGACGCCGGGGTGCAGATCGGCAAGCTGGCCGCGAGCCTCTGGGCTCGCATCCAGCAGGCGGTGGGTCGGGAGGCAACCGTCCCCGAAGGCGGCTACCACGGTGAGTACCTGAAGGAAACCGCCGAGGCGGTGCTGAGCACTCGGGGCCGCGAGTTCGCGGACCTGCCCGCTGCGCAGGCGCTCGAGGAGTGCCGGGTGATCATCCTCCAGTCGCAGCGGGCGGAGCAGGATCAGCTGATGGCGGACTTCGGCGTGCACTTCGACGTGGTCACGTCGGAACAGAGCATCTACGACCGGGGACTGATCGCCACGGCACTCGACACTCTCGCGGCCCGCGGCCTGACCTACGAAAAAGATGGCGCCCTCTGGCTCCGGACCACGGACTTCGGTGATGACCAGGACCGGGTGCTCCGCAAGCAGGATGGCAGCTATACCTATTTCGTCCCTGATATCGCCTACCACGTGGACAAGCACGCCCGGGGATTCGACCGGGTGATCGACGTGTGGGGTGCCGACCACCATGGCTACATCCCGCGCCTGCGGGCCGCGCTCCAGGCACTGGGCTATCCCGCGGAGTTCTTCGACGTCGAGCTGGTGCAACTGGTGAAGGTCGTGCGGGGAGGCGAAGAGGTAAAGATGTCGAAACGCTCGGGCGAGTTCGTGACGCTCCGGGACCTGGCCGACGAGGTTGGCGTGGACGCGGCCCGCTATTTCTTCCTCATACGGCGGGGCGATTCGCACCTGGTCTTTGACGTCGACCTTGCCAAGAAGCAGACTGATGAGAACCCGGTGTTTTATGTCCAGATGGCGCATGCCCGGCTTTCCGGAATCTTCCGCACCGCGAACCTGGATCCCGGGCAGGTCGCTGGAGACTTCGAACTGGCCGCGCTTCCGGCTGACGAAGACATCGATCTGGCCAAGCAACTGACCCGTTTCCCGGAAGTGGTGGCCAAGGCGGCCGCTGAACGGGAGCCCCATCGCGTCACCATGTACCTGGAAGAATTGGCCGGAGTCATTCACGGCTGGTACCACCGCACCCGCACCGTAGGCGAAGCCCCCGCGGTAGAACGTGCCCGCCTGTTCCTGGCGCGCGCGGCCCGCACCGTCGTCGCCAACGGACTCACTCTCCTCGGCCTTTCAGCCCCGGACCGGATGTGATCGTATGAGCCTGCTCGTCGTGGGCAGCGTGGCACTGGATTCCATCTACACCCCGTTTGGAGAGACGGCCGACGCCCTGGGCGGCTCGGCGGTCTACTTCAGCGTCGCCGCCTCGATCCTTCACCCGGTGCAGGTGGTCGGCGTGATCGGCAACGACTATCCCGTCGCCGCGCTCGAGGCGCTGGCGCCGCGCGGGATCGACTGGTCCGGAGTCGAGCGGGCCGACGGCGAGAGCTTTCGCTGGAAAGGGAAATACTCCTACGATCTCCAGAGCCGGGAGACGCTGGAAACCCGGCTGGGAGTATTTGCCAAGTTTCAGCCCAAGCTCCCGGACCGGGCACGCGAGTGTGAGTACCTCTTTCTCGGCAACATCGATCCGGAGCTCCAGCTCGCAGTGCTGGAGCAGGTGCGTAAGCCGAAGCTGGTGGTCTGCGACACAATGAACTACTGGATCCAGGGCAAGAAAGACGTGCTGCTGCACTTGCTTCGACAGGTGGACGTCCTGATGGTGAACGACGGCGAAGCCCGGGAACTCTCTGGAGACTGGAACATTCACCGGGCCGGGCGCTGGATCCTCGAGCACGGTCCGGCGCGGGTGGTGATCAAGCAGGGGGAGCATGGCGCCCTGCTGATTGAAGCCGGGCGCACGTTCTACGTGCCCGCCTTCCCGCTGGAAGAGGTCTTCGATCCCACCGGCGCGGGCGACGCCTTTGCCGGCGGCTTCATGGGATACATCGCCGCCTCCGACGACGCCGGCAGCGACAACCTGCGGCGGGCCATGGTGTACGGCTCCGCCATGGGCTCCTACGCGGTGGAACGTTTCGGCATCAAGGGATTCGACACGGTGAAGAAATCCGACGTGGAGCAGCGGGTGCGCGCCTATCACGACCTCACTCACGTTGACCTGGCGGAGCCGGTCTCATGAGTGATAGCCGCCAATACGCCGCGGCGGGTGTAGACCTCGAAGGCGCCGAACGCGCCAAGCGCCGGATCATGGAAGCGGTGGCCGGTACTCGCACCGGGTTGTCGGTCGGACAGCTGGGCGCGTTCGGCGGGATGGTGCGGGTTCCGGAAGGGATGCAGCGGCCGGTGCTGGTGCTCAGCACCGACGGCGTGGGCACCAAGGTGCTGGTGGCGGCCCAAGCCGGCCGCTACGACACGGTTGGTGAAGACCTGGTCAACCATGGCGTGAACGACATCCTGGTCCACGCCGCGCGACCCATCGCCTTTATGGACTACGTGGCAGGATCCGACCTGACGGACGAGCAGATCGCCGGGTTGGTGGGAGGAATCGCCCGGGGGTGCCGCAATCATGGTATGGCGCTGGCCGGTGGAGAGACTGCGCAGATGCCCGGGTTGTATCATCCCGGACACTATGACCTGGCGGGAACCATCGTGGGCGTGGTGGAGGAGAACGAGGCGTTACATGGTGAACGAATCGTTCCAGGCGATGTCCTGCTGGGATACGCGTCGACCGGCCTTCACACCAACGGATATAGCCTTGCGCGCCGCATTGTCTTTGACGAATTGGGACTCGGCACCAACGACCGGCTGGGCGATACCGGCCAGACGGTGGCGGACGCGCTGCTGGCCGTGCATCGCAGCTATTTCAAGGCCCTGACGCCAGTTATGCGAACGGTTCACGGCCTGGCTCATATCACCGGAGGAGGGATTCCAGGCAATCTGGTGCGGATATTGCCCAAGCAGTGTGTCGCAGCAGTGGATCCCGGTACCTGGGACCTGCCGCCGCTTTTCCGATTTCTGCAGCAGGCCGGCCAGGTTTCCGAATCCGAGATGCGCGATGTGTTCAACCTCGGCATCGGCATGATCGCGGTGCTCCCATCAGAGGCGGTGCCCGCCGCGCGGGATGCCGCGCGAGCCGACGGAATCACCACCTGGATCATCGGAGAGGTTCGACCCGGCCCCTGTTCAGTGACATTCACTCGCTAAGGGGTTCGCATGCGCAAGCTCGCTCTGGTTTCGCTTTTCCTCATTGCATCGACCTCCGTGCTCCGGGCTCAAAGCTTCGCGGGGCCGTCGACGGAAAACTCCCAGTGCTCCATCTATCCCACCCAGGCTCGCAACGTCTGCAATGCCGCGGTAGATGGAACCCGGATTTTTCATCCGATCGCCGGACTCCTGGTAAGCGGCGGCAACCCGGTGATCGGCACCGCTCAGTCCCTGGGCGGTTTTCCTCACTTCGCCCTCACCGCACGGGTCAACGCGGTCCAGGTCTCGGTCCCCGACCTCAACTACGACGGCTCCAGCAGCACCGTGCCTCTCGACAAGAAAGCCATCACTCCGGCTCCGCTGGTCGAAGCGGGAATGGGGATCTGGAAGGGATTGAGTGGCGGCATGCTGGCGATCGACGCCCTTGGCTCGGCGCAGCTCCTGCCCACCAACCAGATCGACAACCTCACCGTGGACCCGGACGCCCGCAAGATCGGCAGCGTCGCTCTTGGATTGGGGTATGGGGCCCGGATCGGGATATTGAATGGCTCGTTCCCGGTACCGGCGGTTTCCTTCAGCGTGATGAAGCGAACCATTCCCCGGATTCAGTATGGCGACCTGTCCAATGCCAACCAGGACTACCAGTACGCGATAGACCTCCAGGCGACCAACCTCAGGCTGGTTGCCAGCACCCGGTTGCTTTTCCTCAACGTCGCGGCCGGACTGGGATGGGACAAGTACGTGGGAGACGCCACCATCGCATTCCGTGATCCTCTCACCAACCTGCCCCAGCCGCCGATCAATCTCAAGCTGGATCAGACCCGGACCATGGTCTTTGCCAATACCACGCTGGACTTCCCGGTGGTCAAGATTGCGGCCGAGATTGGCTACCAGGGTGGCAAGGACCAGAACCTGACGACCGATTTCCAGGGGTTCGACGAAAAGAAGGGCCACCTCTTCGGAGGCCTGGGGCTTCGGATTGGATTCTAAGTCCGCGAACAAGGTGAGAAGTAAGAGGTGAGGGGGAACCGCGGTGTACGGCTTCCTTCTCACTTCTTACTTCTCACTTCTCACGCTTTTCCGCTGTAAATTTCGACTATGACAGAATTGGAAGCCATGCGGCGCGCCCTGGAGCTGGCCCGGCGGGGATTGGGGCGGGTGCACCCGAACCCGATGGTCGGGGCGGTGGTTCTGCGCGATGGGCAGCCGGTGGGTGAAGGATATCACGCCGAATTTGGAGGCCCCCACGCGGAGGCCGTGGCCCTCGACAAGGCCGGCGCCATGGCTCGGGGCGGAACCCTGGTAGTGACGCTCGAGCCGTGTGCCCACCAGGGAAAGCAACCGGCATGCACGGGAGCCGTGGCGGCTTCGGGGGTAACCCGAGTCGTTGCAGCGCTCGAAGATCCCAACCCGGTCGCGAGTGGCGGAGTGGCGGCGCTGAACTCCCGGGGTATCGCGGTGGCGCTGGGGCTTTGCCGGGACGAGGCCTCGGCATTGAACGCACCGTTCATTCATCAGCACCGCGACGCCAGGCGGCCATTCCTCGCGCTCAAACTGGCTACCAGCGTGGATGGCAAGGTGGCCGACCAGAGCGGGAACTCCCGTTGGGTCTCCGGTCCCGAGGCGCGCGACCATGTCCAATGGCTTCGAGCCGGATTCGACGCGATTGCGGTTGGCGGCTCTACCGCCCGGCGCGACAATCCCGCCCTTACGGTGCGGGGTCCGCTCCAGCCGCGCGTGGCTCCTCGCCGGGTCATTCTGACCCGGTCAGGTAACCTGGCCGGTGCCGACCAGCTGCTCACGAATGGCGAGGGAGGCCCGGTGATGATCGGCCTGGTTTCCGGTGACGATGCTGCGGCTCTGCGGGGTCGAGCCGGTGCGGGCAACGTCATCCAGGGCGAATCGCTCGATGAGGTCTTCGCCGGATTCCGCCAGGCAGGAATCAGCTCGATGCTGATCGAAGGCGGCGGAGATCTCGCCGGGTCGCTTCTGTCCCGCGGCCTGGTCGACCGCTTCTACTGGATTCAGTCCCCGCTCTGGCTGGGTACCGGCGCTCCCGCGTTCGGAAACCTCCCGCCAATCGATCTCGCAGCGGCCGAGCGGTGGCGGCCGGTGGAGCGCCGCGAATTGGGGAATGACACGCTGCTCGTGCTGGACCGGAACTGATGTTCACGGGACTGATTACCGAGATCGGTGAAGTCAGCAAGGCGCAGCAGGACGCTGACGGTCTCGAGCTGAGCATCAACTCGCGGTGGCCCGACCTGACGGATGGGGAGAGCATCGCGGTTGACGGAGCGTGTCTCACGGTCACCCGTCGCGATACCAACGGCTTCCGGGTCCACGTGATCCGCTCATCGCTGGACCGCACCTGCTTTGCTGAATATCGGAAAGGCCGCAAAGTGAACCTGGAACGCGCGCTCCGGATCGGTGACCGGTTGGGCGGCCACATGGTGGCGGGCCACGTCGATGGAGTGGGACAGGTAAGCCAGGTGAGCACCCGGGAAGATGCCCGCCTGGTGGACATCGCCGCTCCTCCCGAAGTGATCGGCGTCAGCATCCCGCTCGGCTCGGTGACCGTGGATGGAGTCAGCCTGACCATCAATGCGCTGCCGGGGCCCGGGCTGCTCCAGGTTTCCCTGATTCCCCACACGCTGGCCCACTCTACGCTCCGTGACCGAAAGGCGGGGGACAGGGTACATTTAGAGGCAGATATGGTAGGAAAGTACGTGAAGCAGCTGATGTCCTTACCCCGAGCGCCGTAAGCCATGCCCATGGGTATCATCGAGCAGGCGATCGAAGACCTGCGCAACGGCAAGATCATTATCGTCGCGGACGACGAGGATCGCGAGAACGAAGGCGACCTGGTGTCCGCGGCGGAGCTGGTCACGCCCGAGACCGTCAACTTCATGGCCACCCATGGGCGGGGGCTCATCTGTCTTGCCCTGACCGGCGAGCGTTGCGACCAGCTGGGCCTGGCCCAGATGTCGGATCGCAATACCGAGTCGCTGGCGACCGCGTTCACCGTCAGCATCGATGCCGAGCGGCGGTTTGGCGTGACAACCGGCATTTCCGCCGCCGATCGCGCCGCCACGATCCACGTGGCGATCAACCCCGCTACCGTACCCGGCGATCTGCGCCGGCCGGGACATGTGTTTCCGCTCCGCTCGCGGCCCGGGGGAGTGCTCCAGCGGGTGGGCCAGACCGAGGCGAGCGTTGACCTGGCGCGGCTGGCCGGGCTCATTCCGGCCGGGGTCATCTGCGAGATCATGAACGCCGACGGGACCATGGCCCGCCGCCCCGAGCTCGAGCAGTTCGCCCGGACCCACAGCCTTACCTACATCACGGTGGCCCAGCTGGTGGCGTACCGGCTGACCTCCGAGCACCTGGTGCACCGGGTCGCGGAAGCGCGGCTTCCCACCGAGTTCGGCGAGTTCAGGATCATCGGCTATCACAACGACGTGGACCCCGCGGAGCACGTTGCGCTGGTGTTCGGCGAGGTCGAGGGCCAGAAGGACATCCTGGTGCGGATGCATTCCAAGTGTCTGACCGGAGACGTGTTCGGCTCGATGCGTTGCGACTGCGGCCTGCAGCTTCGGGTCGCCATGCGGAAGATCGCCGAAACCGGGCGCGGGGTGATCGTATACCTGGACCAGGAAGGGCGGGGCATCGGTTTGCTCAACAAGCTCCGGGCCTACTCGCTCCAGGACCAGGGCGATGACACGGTTGAAGCCAACAAGCGGCTCGGTTTCGGCGCCGACCTCCGGAACTACGGCATCGGTGCCCAGATTCTCCGGGACGTGGGACTTTCCTCCATCCGCATCATGACCAACAATCCCCGCAAGCTGGTGGGACTCGAGGGGTACGGGCTGGAAATTGTGGAGCGGGTTCCGCTGGAGACCGATCCGACCCACGAAAACCGTGGCTATCTCGATGCCAAGCGCAACAAGATGGGCCACCTGCTCGCGTCCGACCGTGCCTGAATTCTCCGGCCGGCTGCGCGCCACCGGGCGCGTGGCGATCATCGTCAGCCGCTACAACGAGGTAATCACCGGCAAGCTGCTGGAAGGGGCGCGTGCCTGCTGCGCCGAGGCTGGAGTTCCCGACGACGAGATTGATGTCTTCTGGGTTCCCGGCGCGTTCGAGCTGCCGGTCGCGGCGATGGCCGCGGCGGAGAGCGATCGCTACAGCTGCCTGGTCGCGCTGGGCGCGGTGATCCGGGGAGAGACGCCCCACTTCGACTTTGTCGCCGGCGAAGCCACTCGCGGGCTGGGCGCGGTGGTCCTCGACATGGGAATTCCGATCGGGTTTGGCCTGCTGACCGTCGATACCATGGAACAGGCGCAGGACCGTGCCGGTGGAAACGCGGGGAACAAGGGCCACGAGGCTGCGGAAGCCGCGCTCCGCGCCGCCGACCTTCTCACCCGGATTGACGGCAATGCCGGTCGGGCGTAGAACCAAGACCCGGGCCCGGGCGCTCCAGATCCTGTACGCCTGGGAGATGCAGGGCACCCCGCGAATGGTCGATGTCGCGAGCGGGTTGGTCCGCATCGTGGGAAAGCTGCCGGAGTCGCTCGAGGAGGCGGAGGAGCTGGCCACCGCGGTAGCCGGGCAGATCGAAGAGCTGGACCACGAGGCCGGCGACGCCGCGGAGAACTGGCGCATTGATCGGCTCGGCGTCGTTGACCGCAACATTCTCCGGATGGCGATCTACGAGCTCCGCACCGAAACCGCCCCTCCCAAGGTCATCATCAACGAAGCGGTGCAGCTGGCCCACTGGTTCGGCGGACTCAAGTCTCCCGGCTTCGTGAACGGCGTGCTGGATCGGATTGCCCATTCACTCGGCCGCCTGTGAACATTCTGCTGGTCAACTGGCAGGACCGGTTGAATCCCCAGGCGGGCGGCGCCGAAGTGCACCTGTTCGAGATCTTCAGCCGTCTGGTTGCCCGGGGCCACCGGGTCCGCATGGTCTGCTCCGGGTGGCAGGGGGCCCAGGAGCTGGAAACCGTGGACGGGATCGCGGTGCATCGGACGGGGGATCGCACCGGCTTTACCCTTTCCGGCCGTGGTGCGGTCCGCCGGGCGCTCAAGGCGGAGACGCCGGACGTCCTGGTAGAGGACATCAACAAGCTGCCGCTGTTTCTTTCCCGGCTGACGCCGGTTCCGCTCTACCTGATCATTCCGCACCTGTTCGGCGACACCATCTTCCACGAAGCTTCCATCCCTGCCGCCAGCCTGGTCTGGCTGGCTGAACGGCCCATTCCGCTCGCCTACCGGCGCGCCGAGTTCCACGCGATCAGTGAGAGCACCCGGGACGACCTGATCGAGAGGGGCGTGCCAGGCAGCCGGATCCGCGTCATCCATCCCGGGGTAGATGCCGGCAAGCACCATCCCGACCCTGGAGCCCGAACCCCGACCCCCTCTTTCCTTTATCTAGGGCGGCTCAAGCGATACAAGGGCGTCGAGACCGCGATTCGCGCCCTGGGTCTGGCGCGGGCGAGCCGGGCCGACCTTATCTTGGATATTGCGGGCTCCGGGGATGACCGGGCCAGACTGGAGTCGATTGCGCGGGACCTGGGGCTGGCCGGGGCGGTTCGTTTTCACGGCTTTGTCACCGAGATCGAGAAACTTCGATTGCTGCAATCCGCCTGGGCCAACATCTTTCCCTCGCCCAAAGAGGGCTGGGGCATCACCATCATCGAAGCGGCGGCGAGCGGCACTCCGTCGCTCGCGTCGGACAGCCCCGGCCTCCGGGATTCGGTCCGTCATGGGGAGACCGGCTACCTGGTGCCCCACGGCGATGCCGGCGCGCTCGCCGCCCGCATGCTGGAGCTGGCCGGAGCGCCGGAGCTGGTTTCCCGGCTCGGCGCCCAGGGGCGTCGTTTCGCGGAGAGTCTTACCTGGGAATCCGCGGCGGAACAAACCGAAGCACACCTGCTGACCACCATCGCGGGCCAATGACAACTGGGAGACGATGAATGCGAACGACCATCACCACCCGTCACTGTGAGATTTCCGAAGAATTGAAGGGGCGGACCGAAGCCATAGTCGAGCGGCTGGGACACCTGGCCCAGCGGGCGGTGGAGTGCACGGTGCTTTTCGAGAGCGATCACAAGGCGGCGATGGTCGAAGTCCGGCTGCACGCCGCGCGGGGCAAGATGTTCGTGGCGCACGGTGAGGGACCCGACCACCGGAGCGCGCTGGACCGGGCGGAGGAGAAACTGCGGAACCAGCTGGACAAGGCGGCGGTCCGTCCTCGCGCCCGCAAGGCCCGGGCGGACCAGGCGTGAACCTGCGACTTCGGGACCTGCTCGCCCGGAAGGGCGATCCACTTCAGCTCGATGCCCTCACCGGCGAGCTGGGACTCGATCGCGTGGTGCCGGATAGTGAAGTGGCGAGTCCGGGCCTGGCGCTCGCTGGATACACCGGGCGGTTTGCGCCGCAGCGGCTTCATGTCCTGGGCGAGACCGAGATTACCTACCTCTTTTCGCTCGATGAAACGGCCCGCAAGCAGTCGATCGAGACGCTGTTCGGGTTCGATCTTCCCGCCGTGTTCGTCACCAAGGGGCAGGAAGTTCCGCCGGAGATGCTCGACCTCGCCCGGCGCCGCGGCATCCCCGTTCTCCGCACCAAGCTCAAGACCGCGGAGTTCTATCGCCGCATCAAGCCGATCCTGGAAGAGGCATTCGCGCCGCGCACGACGCTGCACGGCTCGCTGGCCGATGTCTACGGGGTCGGGCTTCTCTTCGTGGGCCGGTCCGGCATCGGCAAGAGCGAATGCGTGCTGGATCTGGTAGAGCGGGGACACCGCCTGGTTGCCGACGACATCGTCCAGGTGACTCGCCGGGGCCAGGACATCCTGATCGGCCAGGGCCACGAATTCGCGGCGCACCACATGGAGATCCGGGGGATCGGATTGATCGACATCCCGCGGTTGTTCGGGGTGCGGTCGGTGCGCCAGCAAAAGCGGATCGAGGTCGTGGTAATGCTGGCCGACTGGGAAAGCGCGAAGGAGGCTGACCGCACCGGGCTGACCCACACCGAGACGGTCATTCTCGACGTGTCCATCCCCAAGGTGATCGTGCCGCTCAATCCGGGAAAGAACATCACCGTGATCTCAGAAGTGGTCGCCATGGCCCACCTGCTGCGCTACTCGGGCGTGGACATGGCCGCGGCGTTCAACGAAAAGCTGATTCGCAAGATGAAAGAACAGAAGGGCGTGCGCGAGTATCTCCAGGAAGACTATGAGTGAGCCGGTCCGCGGAGTGGTGGCCTGCCACGGCCGGATGGCCGAGGCACTGATCGACGCCGCGGAGCGGATCAGCGGGATCCAGGGCGCCCTGGTCCCGGTCAGCAATACCGAGTGCGACCGCGGATTGATCGAAAAGCGTATCGCCGACGCGGTCGGCACGGGTCCCGCCATGGTATTTACCGATCTCCCCAGCGGGTCGTGCCTGATCGCCGCCGCTA
The DNA here is from genome assembly GCA_040008015.1 of Gemmatimonadota bacterium. Taxonomy (GTDB): domain Bacteria; phylum Gemmatimonadota; class Gemmatimonadetes; order Gemmatimonadales; family GWC2-71-9; genus DASYPP01. The sequence continues at coordinate 5,353 of JBDTTZ010000522.1, read as the reverse complement.
CGCTCGCCCGCCGCAAGGACTCGATTACCGTGGTGACCGGAGTCAACCTCGCCATGCTGCTCGATTTCGTCTTTCACCGTGAGCTTCCCCTGGCCGAGGTCGCAGCCCACGTGTCCGCCAGCGGCCACAAGGCGATCCAGGTCCCCGGATGAGCCTGCTGCTGTTTCGGGTGGACGATCGCTTGATTCATGGCCAGGTGGTGATCGGGTGGGGGCGGCCGCTCGGCATTGATTTCATCGTGCTGGTGGACGATGCCGTCCGGGAGAGCTCCTGGGAACAGGATCTCTACCGCATGGGCGTCCCGCCCGAAATCGAAGTCATCTTCGTCAACACGGAAGAAGCCATTCGCGACCTCAACCAGTGGCACTCCAGCCCGCGGCGGGGAATCCTGCTGACCGGCGCGGTGGAAACGGTCGCCGCCCTGGGTGCGGCCGGAGCAGCGATCGGCCGGGTCAACCTGGGGGGAGTGCATCATCGCCCGGGAAGAATCGAGCGGCTTCCCTATCTGTACCTGACCGACGAGGAGCTGCATTTGCTGGAGAAAATGGAGCGCGACGGAATCGAGGTGATCGCCCAGGACCTGCCGACTGCCACGCCGGTAGCCCTGCGGTCGCTGACGTGATCTCGCTTCCCCTGCTGCTGGTTTTGTTGCTCTGGGGAACCATCGTGGGACTGGACGTGGTCACCTTCCCGCAGTCGATGGTGTCTCGTCCCCTGGTGACCGGCACGGTGACCGGTGTGCTGATCGCGCTGGTGCTGCCCGATCTCCCGATCAATGCGGTCTTTACCGGGATGCTGGTCGGCTCGGTGCTCGAGCTTTACGCCCTGGACGTGCTGCCGGTGGGTGCCGCCCGCTATCCCGACTACGGACCCGCGACCGTGTCCGCGGTGTACGCGGCCATCGGCTGGAAGCCCGAAGCCGGTCTCGGGGGTGCGACCGCGGTAGGGCTGCTGATCGCGGTGCTCGGCGGCTGGACCATGCAGCTGGTTCGACGGGCCAATGCCGCCGCGATCCAGAAAAAAGCCGCTGACCTCGCCGCAGGTGATACCCGTGCGATACGCGCGCTCCAGCTGGGCGGGATCCGGCGGGACATCGCGAGAAGCGCCGGGGTTACCGCGTGCGGGCTGCTGCTGGGCATCGTCATCTGGCCGCTGATTCCTTCGGGGACTGAGAATTTTCGCTGGGTATCCGTGGTGGCGGTGGGTGGCGGTGTTGCCGCGGCGCTGGGTGGGGCCATTCGTGGCGCGGGACGCACCCGCCGGCTGGCCTGGGTCATGGCCGGCCTGGCGGGGGGAATTCTTATCGTGGGGTTGCGATGAACGGACGCTGGCGCGCTTTCCTTCGATTGTTCGCCGTCCAGGGCGCCTGGAACTACGAGCGCATGCTCGGCGTGGGCATGGGGTACGCCGCTGAGCCGTTGCTGGAAGACCTCGGAAATGCCGATCCCATCCGCCACGCCGAGGCCGTGGTCCGTTCCGCCGAGTTCTTTAACTGTCACCCGTATCTGGCCGGGCTCGCTCTCGGCGCCACGGTGCGTGCCGAGTATGACCAGGTGCCGGGGCCGCAGATCGTCCGGCTGCGTACCGCGCTGTGCAGCCCGCTGGGCGCCCTCGGGGACCAGTTGTTCTGGATCGGGATACTCCCGGCGCTCATCGCACTCGCCCTCATCGGCGTGTATTTCGGGGCTGGAGTCTGGGCAATACTGGTCTTTCTCCTCCTCTACAACGTGGCGCGGATTGCGACCGGTATCTGGTCACTGGGTGCCGGGCTTGCTGCGGGCGCCAACGTCGGCCAGCGGATTTCCGACTCGTGGTTGCCGAAAGCAGCGCGGAGAGTGGGACCGGTGGCCGGGCTGCTGGTGGGCCTGGCGGTTCCCCTGGTCGGCTCCGGCACGCTCCAGTGGGCCAGGCCGCCGCAGATCGTGGTCGCGGGAGTTGTGGCGCTGCTCGGCGTAGCCCTTTCGTTTCGATTCCGCTACACGATCACCTCGGTCCGCTTTGCGCTATGCATGATTGCCCTGGCGGTGGTGTGGCGATGGACAGCGTAATCACCGAACGGGTCGTCAAGATCGTCAACCCGCTGGGCCTGCACGCCCGGCCGGCCGCGCTGTTCGTCAAGCTGGCGACCACGTTCACCTCGGAGGTCGAGGTGGGGAATGACTCCATGATGGTGAACGGGAAGAGCATCATGGGCGTGATGATGCTGGCCGCCGAGCAGGGAAGCACCATCAAGATCCGGGCGACCGGGAGCGATTCCGCCCCGGCGGTCGAGGCCCTTGCCGCGCTGGTGGAGAAAGGATTCGGCGAATCGTGAACGACCGGCTGCTCAAGGGTATCGGCGTCTCGCCGGGGATCGCCTATGCGCCAGCGATCCTGGTGCGCTCCGAGTTCCCCGACGTCCCGGACCGGACTGTCGAAGAAGTCGAGGTCGATGGCGAGGTGCGCCGCCTGCACGAAGCCGTCGAGGCCGTCGCGGCCCAGTTGGACAATCTTCGCGAGCGGGTCCTGCACCGGGCCGGCGTCGAGGAATCCCGGATCTTCGACGCCCAGATCCTCATGGCGCAGGACAAGGTCTTTCTGAACTCGGTCGAACACCTGATCCGCAACAACCAGCTGAGCGCCGAGACGGCGTATGAATTCAAGTCGCTGGAACTGAGAAACCTCTGGGCCAGCGCCGGCAGCGCCCAGTTGCGGGAGCGACTCGCCGACGTGACCGCGGTCCAGATGCGGATTCTCCAGCGGCTGCTCGGCGTCAAGGAGGATCAGCTCTGGGAGGGCCAGCCCGGCGAGCAAGCGATTGTCGTGGCGCATGAGCTCTCGCCTGGACTCACGGTCCAGTTCGACCGGGATTACATCGTGGGGCTGGTCAGCGAGGAAGGCACCCGGACCTCGCACGCCGCGATCCTGGCGCACTCCTTGGGCATTCCCGCCGTGATGGGTGCGGTGGGAGCGCTGGAGCGGATCAAGCCGGGGACCGAGCTGCTGATCGACGGCCAGAGCGGCGCGGTCCTGCTGGATCCGACGCCGGCCGAGCGGGAGGAGATGATGACGTACATCATCCGCCGGCGCCGGCTGGACTTCGAGCTCCAGGCCAACGTCGACCAGCCCAGTGTCACGCCGGACGGAAGCTTCATCGCGCTGCTGGGCAATGTCGACCTTCCTGAAGAGATCGAAGCGGCCCAGGCCAGCGGGGCGGAAGGCGTGGGTTTGCTGAGGACCGAGTTTCTCATCGTGGGTCGGACCAGCCTCCCCACCGAAGATGAGCAAACCACCTACTTCCGCCGGATCGCCGATGCGTTCAAGGACCGGACGGTGATCATCCGGACCTTCGATCTCGGTGGCGACAAGTTCCCGGCGGCCTTTCAGGCTCCCCACGAGGCCAATCCCTTCCTGGGTTGGCGCTCCATCCGGGTCTGCCTCGACCGTCCCGAGATCTTCCGGCCCCAGCTCCGCGCGGTGCTGCGCGCGGCACGCAACCGCCCGATCCAGATCATGCTCCCCCTGGTCACCACGGTGGAGGAGGTCCTGGAGTCCAGGGCAATCATGGAAGAGGAGGCAGCCGCGCTGGCGCGGGACAACATCCCGGCGGCGGCGTCGGTGCCGATCGGAGTGATGATCGAAACGCCGGCAGCGGTGGTGATCGCGGATCACCTGGCCCGGGTCTCGGCGTTCTTCAGCGTGGGGACCAACGACCTGACCCAGTACACCCTGGCCGTGGACCGGGGGAACGCGCGCCTGGCCAACCGGTTCTCGCCACACCATCCCGCGGTCATCCGGCAGCTGGCGCGGATCGCCGAAGTGGCGACCGGCGCCGACATCTCGGCCAGTGTATGTGGTGAGATGGCCTCAGATCCCCTGTCCGCGGTGCTGCTGATGGGGCTCGGCTACGACACATTGAGCGTGTCGCCCCAGGACCTGGCCCTGATCAAGTGGGTGGTGCGCAGCGTGCCGATGGCTGCGGCCCGGGAAGCCGCGGCGGCCAGCCTCGCGGCGGGCACCGCGAAAGAGGTGGGCGAGGCTATTCGTGAGGTAGTCAAGCAACACATTGATATGAGGTTGCTGGAGCCGGGCGCCCTCCAGTAGCGTCTCGGTTGCCGGGCCGTCGCCGTCCTGCTAATCTTCTCCCTCCTGATATCGTATGGCAAACGAACCCAACCAGATCACATGACCCTGCCCAAGCGACACGTCTTTACTTCCGAGTCCGTTACCGAAGGCCATCCCGACAAAGTCGCCGATCAGATCTCCGACGCGGTCCTCGACGCGATCCTGGCGGACGATCCAAACGGGCGGGTTGCGTGCGAAACGCTGGTCACTACCGGCATGGCCGTGGTGGCGGGCGAAATCAGCACCACGACCTACGTCCACATCCCGGATATCGTCCGGCGGACGATCGCAGCCATCGGCTACACCGACGCCTCGTTCGGATTCGACGCCCGGACCTGCGCCGTCCTGTCCTCGATCGACCGCCAGTCACCCGACATCGCGATGGGAGTGGACGAAGGCTATCACCACTCGCAGGGTGCCGGTGACCAGGGGATGATGTTCGGGTACGCGACCAATGAAACCCGGGAGCGGATGCCGCTGCCGATCATGCTGGCCCACCGGATCACCGAGCGGCTCGCCCAGGTTCGCAAGGGCGAGCACGGGCTGGACCGGGTCGACTGGTTGCGGCCGGACGGCAAGTCCCAGGTGTCGGTGGAATACGAAGGGGACCGGCCGGTGGCGGTGCGCACCGTCGTCGTCTCCACCCAGCACGCGGAGTACAACGGGTCGCGCAAGCTGTCCCAGGGTCGGATTCGGGACACCGTGATTGAGCAGGTGATCCGGCCGGTGCTGGACAAGGCCGGCTTCGATCACCGGCGGACCCGCTATCTCATCAATCCGACCGGCCGGTTCGTGATCGGCGGTCCCCATGGCGACGCGGGGCTTACCGGCCGCAAGATCATTGTGGACACCTACGGCGGAATGGCGCGCCACGGCGGCGGCGCCTTCAGCGGCAAGGATCCCTCCAAGGTCGACCGGTCAGCCGCGTACGCGATGCGCTGGGTCGCCAAGAACATCGTCGAGGCCAAGCTGGCCCGTCGCTGTGAGGCGCAGGTGGCGTATGCCATCGGCGTGGCCGATCCGGTGTCGATCATGGTGGACACCTTCGGCACCGGTGTGATGCCGGACCGGGAGCTGGAGCGAATCGTGGGCGAGGTCTTTGACCTTACCCCCCGGGCCATCATCCACGCCCTCAAGCTCAAACGGCCGATCTACACGCCGACGGCAACTTCGGGGCACTTTGGCCGCAAGCCAGTCAAGGCCAAGTACAACGGGAAGCCCGTCGAACTATTCACCTGGGAACGCACCG
>JBDTTZ010000521.1:0-7864 GCA_040008015.1 Gemmatimonadota bacterium | reverse complement strand
TTTTCACGGTGGGCATGGGCGGCGATTTGCAGCCGGCTGTGCAGGGCCAGTTTTTCGAGGATGTTGTGCACGTGGCTCTTGACGGTGTACGTCGCCAAGTCGAGCCGCTGGGCAATCTCCTTATTGCTCAATCCTTCCGCGATCAGGTTGATGATCTCCCGCTCCCGTTTCGTCATCCGAACGGCTTCAGAAACGCCCGGCATGTTGCGCAGGATTGCCTGGTCCGCGATGTGGGAGAGCAGGGTTCCTGCAAGAGAGGGCGGCACCACGTCCGTCCCCCCGTCTACCGACCGGATGGTCCTGAAAAAATCTTCGACGGTCGCGTCCTTGACGATGAACCCGCTGGCTCCGGCCTTGATGAAGTCAATCACGTCCTGGTGCGCCGGCAGCAGGTCCATCACGATGACCCTGGTTCCGGGGGCGGTCTTCCGGATCGTCTCCACGAAACGGTGGCTGCTGTGATTCCCCAAGGTCGCGTCCACCAGCACCACGTGGGGCAGGGCCAGCTCGATCTGCTGCAGCCCCGCCTTCGCGCTCTCGGCGGAACCCACGACTTTGAAGTCCGGCTGCGCGTCCAGCAGTGACGCAAGCCCCTCCCGCACCAGGCGATTGTCTTCGATCACGACCACCAGGATGCACTTCGTCATGCCTCCGTCCGGGGGCGGATGAGGTCCACGATCCTGTCAGGTCCCAAGGATGTCCCTCAGGGTAACCCTGAGGGACCCGGCCTGGCTATCGGACCGGCCGAGCTCAGGGAATCCACTGGATGAGCGCCCCGGGCTGGAGGTTGAAGAACCCGCACAGGGAATTGAGGGTATCGGAGTGCAGCCGGCCGAATACTCCGCCGGCGCGGGAGAGCCGATAGGCGCTGGGATAGCTGAGATTGGTTCCTTTGCTGAGGGCATACGCGGAGATGTGCCGATCCTTCATGATCTTGTGGATCCGAAGCCGTACCATTTCAGGCCTTCGAGTGAGCCGCCTTGACCCTGGAATCGAGCCTTGCGGTATATAGTTCTGCACTATACCCTCAATAGGAAGGAATAGCTATCGTCCATTGGAGGGTGTCTGCATGGTCTCTGTGCGCCAACATTCATTCACACTGTCCCCGGAGTGACACCGTGAATGATGCAGTGAAGCCTCCCATCGCGCTGGTGCTCATTGACGACAATCGGCTGTTGCGAGAGGGCATCGCGTCGATGATCCAGAGCCAGCCGGGGTTCAAGATCCTCGCCGCATCTGCGGATGCCACCGAAGCCCTGGAGCGGGTTCGGGTCCTCAAGCCGGACGTCGTCCTCCTCGACCTCGGCTTGGAGGATCACGACAGCCTGAGCCTCACCGCGACGGTCCGCAGCGAGGTTCCCCAGGCCAAGGTGATCGTGATGGGCTTCCTGCCCCTGCAGGAGGATGTTGCCGACTTCGTGCGGGCGGGAGCGTCCGGCTTCATCATGAAGAACGCCTCGTTTGACGAATTCTTCTCTACCATACGCGCGGTGGTCGACGGCGCCGAGGTGCTGCCCGATGCACTGACCAACTCGCTCTTTTCCCAGATTGCCCGGAACGCCGCTCGCGGCAGTAAGGCCAAGCTGATGGAGTCGGTGCGGCTGACCAACCGCGAGCGCCAGGTCATCGACCTCCTGGCGGAGGGGCTGAGCAACAAGAAGATCGCCACCCGGCTTCACATCGCGGTCCACACGGTCAAGAGTCACGTGCACAACGTCCTGGAAAAGCTGGCGCTGCACAGCCGCCTCGAGGTCGCCGCGTTCACCCACTCATCGGGAGCGTCGAAGTCCAGCACCCGCTAGCCATCCGGCCGACTCTTAGTCCATCGCTCTCCATCCCAATCCATCCCTTCGAGCGATTGTCCCTCCCCGTCGGCTTTACAAGATCATAGTCCGCGCTGTACCCATGGGGGGTAGGTCGCAAGGCTTATCCTCCTCCTCTCCGCTTGGGTGGGGCGAAGTACGGAACTTCTTGGGAGAGGCGCAGGGAATGGGGATTGTAACCTGGACGGTCAGGGCGGAGGGCGAAGCGAGGGGAAGGCCGGCGGAAGCCGGCTTTTTCTTGCGGTATTCTCACCGACACTGCAAAGAATTGCACTAGGATCTGGAGCACCCCCGGGCGCGGCATATATATAAGGAAAACTGAATCCCGACCCGGGCATTCGGGAGGCAGGCGCAGGGGGTGGAACGAGCGCTCCTCTTGACGGGGCGTAACCCGGCCTGCACATTGGCGGTGCGGATGAAGCTCGAATTCAACGGCCCCGATGGTTCGCCCCAGGGCAGTTTTGGTGTAACACACCCGCTGACATATGCACGTGGGTTACATGCGCATTCCCGAGCCTGCGAAAATCCATAATTGTTCAAGCCTAAATCATTCAGCCTTCGTCATTCCCAGGCTCCGGCTCACAGCCGGGGCTTTTCATGTAGTCCGTATCCGAAAGGACGCACGCGTATGAGACGTCTTCTTTGTTCGGTTGGCGTGCTGTTGCTGGCACTCTGGGTGGCACCCCTTCACGCCCAGGACGCCACCATCCGGGGTCGGGTGTTGGATTCCGCCGGCCAGCGGCCGGTCAATGGTGCGACGATCACGGTCGCCGGCAAGAGCGCTCTCACCCAGGCGGATGGCCGCTACTATGTGAGCGGGGTATCGGCGGGAACCAATGACGTGCGGGTGCGGATGATCGGCTATTTGCCGCAAACCAAGTCCGTGTCGGTCTCGGCCGGCGAGACGGTCGACGTGGACTTTGTCCTGGTTGCCCAGGCGGTGAACCTCGCCGAGATCGTCGTGGTCGGTTACGGGGAACAGTCGGCGGGTAACATCACCGGCGCGGTGACCAATGTAACCTCGGGAGAATTCAATACCGGGCGCGTTGTTAGTCCGTCGGAATTGATCCAGAACAAAGTCGCCGGCGTGCAAGTGGTTGAGAACAACGAGCCGGGCGGGGGCACTTCGATTCGAATTCGGGGCGCCACGTCGGTCTCAGCCAGCAGCGATCCGCTCTACGTTATGGACGGTGTCCCGCTGGGGACGGGCGGCGGAATCTCCACCGGCCGCGACCCACTCAAATTCATCAACGCGGAAGACATCGAAAGTATTACCGTTCTCCGGGACGCGTCGGCCGCGTCGATCTATGGGGCCAACGCCGCCAACGGCGTCGTGCTGATCACCACTAAGCACGGACGCGGTGCTCCGCGGTTCGAGTACAGCGGCAGTGTGTCATCGTCGTCCGCCGACAAGTTTCCGAACATGCTGAATGCCGCCCAGTTCCGGGCCGCGGTGGTCCAGTATGCCCCCAGCAAGGTATCGCAGCTGGGCAACGCCAATACCGACTGGTTCGACCTGGTCTCCCGCACCGCCATCGGCCAGGAGCAGAACTTCGCCCTCTCCGGCGCCGGCCCCAGCAACAACTACCGGATTTCGGCCAACTATCTGAATCAGGACGGCATCCTGGAGGGCACCAACACCCAACGGATGACGCTCGGCATGAACTACAACCAGCTGCTGTTCAGCGACCGGCTGAACCTGCGCTTCAGCGTGCGCGGTTCCCGGGCCCGGGAGCAGTTCACCCCGGGCGGCGTGCTGTCCAACGCGGCCCAGATGGGCCCGACCCAGCCGGTCAACGACACGAGCGCGGTCACCGGCTTCGCCAACTGGCAGCCGCTCACCCTGCAGTCGGCCGACAACCCGGTGGAAATTCTCGCCCTGGCCAAGAACCAGGGCACCACGCTCCGCAGCGTGGGCAACGTGCAGGCCGGGTACAGCCTGCCGTACGTCCGGGGCCTGACCGCCAACCTGAACCTCGGGTACGACGTGACGCGGGCGAGCCGGGTCAGCTTCGACGCGAGCACCGAGCACGCCCAGCTCCGGAACGGGAACTTCGGCAATTACTTCCGCCAGGATCCCAACGCGCTGAATACGGTGTTTGAGCCGTACCTGAACTACGCGTTGCCCAGCAACATCGGGCCGGGCGCGCTGGAGCTCACGGCGGGGTACTCCTATTCGAAGTCCCATTCCGAGTTTCCCACGACCTCGGCCGACAGCCTCAGCACCGACCTCCTGGGCATCAACGCCATTCCCGCGGCGAAGACGGTGAAGAGCACCCAGTTCTTCGTCGAGAGCAAGTTGATCTCGTTCTTCGGCCGGGCCAACTACAACATCAAGGACCGCTACCTCCTGAACATCAGTCTTCGCCGCGACGGGTCTTCCCGTTTCGGGCCTGGTAACCAGTGGGGCACTTTCCCCTCGGTGGCCGTGGCGTGGCGGCTTTCGCAGGAGTCATTCCTGCGCAACATGAGCATGCTGTCGGACCTCAAGCTGCGGGGATCGTGGGCCCAGACCGGCAACCAGTCGTTCGGCGACTACCTCTGGTCCTCCACCTATACCGTGGGCAACGGGCAGGCCCAGTACTGGATGGGCAGCGGGTTCGTCACCACCATCCGTCCCAGCGCGGTGGATCCGAATATCAAGTGGGAGGCTACCCGCTCCTTTGACATCGGCCTCGATTACGGTTTCAAGAATCAGCGGTTCAGTGGCGCCATCGACTGGTACGACAAGAAAACCACCGACCTGATCTTCTTCGTACCGGTGGCGGCCGGAACGGTTCCCGGCGACTTCGTCACCACCAACATCGGCAGCATGCGGAATCGCGGCATCGAGTTCAGCCTTCGGGCCGAGCTGCTCCAGGGCTCGTCCTCCGGCGGTGGGCTCCGCTGGAATGCCGACTTTACCGCCTCCCACAACAGCAACGAGCTGCTCACCATCAATCCCTTCGGCAGCGGGGGGGACCAGATCCTGACCGGTGGCATCGCGGGCGGCGTGGGCTCGACCATCCAGGTCCTGAAGCCGGGCCAGCCCATCAATTCGTTCTTCGTCTACGAGCACATCCGGGACGCCAACGGCAAGCCGATCTTTTCCGACGTGAACGGGGACGGCTCGATCAACGAGCAGGACCTCTACAAGGACCGGAACGGGGATGGCACCATCAACCAGAACGATCTCCGTCCCTTCCACTCCCCAACGCCGAAGTGGATCCTGGGCCATTCGTCGTACCTGGCGTACGGCAAGTTCGACTTCGGCTTTACCCTCCGGGCGTACCTGGGGAACTATGTCTACAACAACGTGGCCTCCAACCTGGGGACCTACGGCGAGCTCAACCGCGGCTCTCCGTTCAACCTCCATGCATCGGTCCTGGAAACCGGCTTCCAGTCACAGCAGCTCTTCTCCGATTTCTTCGTGGAAGACGCGTCCTTCCTGCGCATGGATAACCTGACCATAGGGTATTCGTTCAATCTCCGGGGCCAGACGGCGCGGGTCTTCGGCACCGTCCAGAACGCATTCACCATTACCGGCTACGACGGGGTGGATCCGACCGCCGGCCTGAACGGTATCGACAACAACCTCTATCCGCGTTCGCGGACCGTCACCGGCGGCCTGAGCCTCCGGTTCTAGGCGCGAAAACCATGATACTGACTATACTTAGGCATACTCGAAAGGACGGGTACATGAACCGCATGACGCGTAAATCGCTCACCGTGGCCGGGGCTCTGTTTGGCCTGGCCCTGTTTGCCTGCACGGATCCGACCAGCGATCCGCTCAGCACCGTGGCCGAAACCAACATCTTCAGCGATCCGCGGTCGTACCAGGCCTTCCTGGCCAAGATCTACGCCGGAATGTCCACCACGGGCCAGCAGGGCCCGGCGGGAGACAAGGACATCTCCAGCATCAGCGACGAGGGATTCTCGCAGTACATGCGACTCTATTGGGAACACCAGGAGCTGCCGACCGATGAGGCCGTGCTCGCCTGGGGCGACCAGGGTGTCCAGGAGTTCAACGGCCAGGTCTGGGGATCGACCAACAGTTTCCTCTCCGGCATGTTCGCCCGGATCTTCCTCCAGGTCACCTGGGTGAACGAGTTCCTGCGGCAGACCGAGGACGCCAAGCTGACCGAGCGGAACGTCACTCCCGCGGTCAAGGCACAGGTCCAGCAGTTCCGCGCCGAAGCCCGTTTCCTCCGGGCGCTGAGCTACTGGCACGGGGTGGACCTGTTCGGCCCCATTCCGATTGTGACCGTGAATGACCCAACCCCGCCACAGCAGGCCACCCGGACGGAAGTGTACAACTTCATCGTCAGCGAGATTCTCGCCGTCCGGCCTGAGCTTCCGTCGGCGGGCCCCGGCACCTATGGGCGGGCGACCAAGGAAACCGCTTCCATGCTGCTGGCCCATGTGTATCTGAACGCCGAGGTCTACACCGGCGCCGCGCATTACGCCGAAGCGCTGGCGGCGGCGTCGGATGCGATCGCGGGACCGTTCACCCTTGATCCGTCCTACAGCCACCTGTTCCAGGCCGACAACAACACGTCGCCGGAGATGATTTTCCCGATCGTGCAGGATGGCGTTCATTCCCAGAGCTACGGCGGCACCACCTTCCTGATCCATGCCTCCTGCGGTAACAGCATGGTTCCCGGAGACTACGGGGTGGACGGCTGCTGGTACGGCCTGCGGCTCAAGCCGGAAGCCTACAACCGGTCCGCCGCCGATCCGCGGGGTTCGTTCTTCTACACCAATGGCCAGACGGTCCAGATTGCCAGTCTTACCAATTTCGGCGACGGGATTCCCAACCCCAAGTTCAGCAACATCACCTCGCTGGGAGCGGTCGGGTCGAATACCACGTTCCCGGACACCGATTTCCCGATGTTCCGGCTGGCTGATGCGTACCTGATCTACGCCGAGGCCGCCGTGCGCACCAACACCAACCTGGCGCAGGCGCTGACCTATGTGAACGCGCTTCGGGAGCGGGCGTATGGCGATATCAGCGGCGACATTACCGCGCCGGAGCTCACCCTGCCGTTCCTGCTGGACGAGCGGGGCAAGGAGCTGCTGTGGGAGGGCCACCGCCGCACCGACCTGGTTCGCTACGGGCTGTTCACCGGCGGAACCTACGTCTGGTCGTGGAAGGGTAACGTGCAGGCCGGGCAGGCGACCGATGCCCACCTGGATCTATACCCGATTCCTGCGTCGCAGCTTTCGGCCAACCCGAACCTGCACCAGAATCCGGGCTACTAAGCCCGGCGTTTCGAAGGTGTCTTACCTGTCCACAGCTCCGCCGCCGCCCTGGCGACGGAGTTGTGGGCTTTTTATGCCCAGGATTCTGCCGGCCTGCCTCGTGGTCGCCGTTCTCGCCTGCGGCGGCAAATCGGATCCTCCCATCATCACCGGCCCCGGCCCCGGGGAACGGCCGACGCTCCCCGCGACCTATAGAGCCAGCGGCCACATGGCCGCCGGCGATGTGGTCGTCCACCTTTTCGACTGGAAGTGGACCGACATCGCCACCGAGTGCGAAAGCCGGCTCGGCCCGGCCGGGTTCAAGGCGGTGCAGGTGTCACCGCCCCAGGAGCACAGCATCGTCCCCAGCCACGACTGGAGCGAGCGCTACCAGCCGGTGAGCTACAGCATCGCGAAGAGCCGCTCGGGGACCGGAGCCGAGTTCGTGGACATGGTGAACCGCTGCCAGGTGGTCGGGGTGGGGATCATCGTGGACGCGGTGATCAACCACATGACCAATTTCCCGAGCCCTGGCGTCGGCAGCAACGGCACCAGTTACACCAAATACGAATATCCCGGGCTCTATACCCAGACAGACTTTCACTCGCCCTGCGCGATTACCAACTACCAGAGCGCCGCCAACGTCCAGGACTGCGAACTGTTTTCGCTGCCGGACCTCAACACCGGTAAGGCCTCGGTGCGGCAGAAGATCGCCGACTACCTGGTCATGCTCGCCAACCTCGGCGTGGCCGGGTTCCGGATCGACGCGGCCAAGCACATCCAGCAGGTCCAGCTGGACAGCATCATCGGGCTGGTCAACC
>JBDTTZ010000520.1:0-2444 GCA_040008015.1 Gemmatimonadota bacterium | reverse complement strand
ATTCGCCACTGCTGGTCCAGCCAATCGAGGTAGGAATCGAGCGGAATCCGCCCGGAAACCAGCAGCTTCTGAAACGGTGATTGTTCCGCCCGACGATGCTCCGCGGCCGTGGTTTTCTTGAGCGCCGCGGACGGAGATCCTGCCGGGCGCGCATTCTGGATCTGATCAGTCATCTGCAACCATTGAAAAGAAGAAGCAAGGCGAACCCGAGCCAGATGAGCCCCTTGATGGCGAAGACCGCCACCGCGGCCAATCCGAACTTCTTAAGCAGCTTCCGGGGCATGGAGAATAGATCTCATCTATTTCTGTTGCAACAACTTCACAATGCCGACAAGAGAAGTCAAGATTCTCAGGGGCGGCCGGTAAGGTAGCCGGTCATTTCTCCCAGGCTCCACCCGGCAAGCAGGAGCGCCACCAGCGGAGATGCCAGAACGAACTTACCCAGGGTGCGCCGTTTCCGGGCCTGTTGCCGGGCCAGGCGGGCGAACAGAACCAGGGGCAGGACCGGAGCGAGCGCGGCCAGTACCAGGCGCTTCCCCGTGCCGGTTTCGCGCGCACGGGTATAGGCGAAGAGCCTCCCCCACCCCAACCGTTCTCCCATCAGCCGTCGAATAGTCAGGTCATCCCGCATCTGGTCCACGGCAAATTCGTTGGAGAGGAACAGCGTCTCCCCCGCGCGGATCAGCGCCCAATGGACGGTGGTCTCATGATAGCGATCCTTCCACAGCTCGCGGGTCTGCTCGATGGCGCGGCGCTTGTAGCCGATGTTGACGTCGGTGACGTATTCGCGGGGACCGGACTCAAAGGGCGGCTGGTAGCGCCCGAAGTCACAAAAAAAGACCGCCCAGTTGAGCACCCGGTCGCGGCCGTTATCGACTCCGCCACCGATGACCGCGTGGGGCATCCGGGCATGCAGCTCCACCACCTTGCGAGACCAGTCCGGGCGGGGCACCCCGCGGTCCTCGACGATGGCCACCAAGTCCCCGCTCGCCACCGCCAGTCCGGCCGAGCGACGGCGGTCGAACAGCTCATGCTGACCGGCGGGCCCGAACTTGGGGCGTTGAGTTTGCAGAGTTCCCATGGGCAGGAACTTGAAGGCCGGGAATTTCTCCGCGAGCGCCGCCATCCCCGGGACGCTATCGTCGTAGGGAACAATAACGTCGAGCGCCGGCCCACCCTGCTGCGATGCCAGGGCGTTCAGACATCGGGACAGGGTCTCCCCGCCATCAACAACAGTCACCACCACTGATAGCAGCATGAATCCTCAGGATCATTTTTATTCGACAGCAACAACTGCCACCACAGAGCCACAAAGACACAGAGATTTCGATAGACAGATATTTGTAGTAAAACAGATATTTGTACTTACAAGAATTGCCCTTTGTGTCTCTGTGTCTTTGTGGTTGCGGTTTGACCGTGAATTCTTACAGGGTATTCGCCACGCGCACCGCGTTCGCCATCAACGTATACGTCACATTCTTCGCCGGCAGAAACGGAAACGTTGCGCCATCGGCGTAGTACAGGTTCTCCCAGTCGTGGCTCCTGCCCATCGAGTCACACGTGAACGGTTCTCTTGACTTGGTCATCGGCAGGGTCCCGGCGTAGTGGATGCTGGACCCGGGCGGGAGAACCCTGGTCATTCCGGGCGGCACGATCGCGCCGAGCTTGCGAAGCACCCGCTTCATGGTCTTGAGCGTATGGGCGACCCGGGGCCCGTCATCATCCGAGACCTGGTAGCGCATCACCATCTTCGTCCGATCGCCGTCCGGACCGGGCCTGATGGTCAGCAGGTTCCCAGGCCGCCGAGTGTCATGCAGCCACACATTGGCGACGCCAAGCGCCGCATGGGTCGCCCGGAACAACGCCAGCGCCGTGCGGGTGTCCACCGGCATGCTCTGGACAATCGGGTGCACCGAGGCGGCCTTGAGCGCCGTGATCTGCCCGTGCACGTAGCCCCGCGGCTCCGCCCCGCTGATTCCCAGGGCGACCTGGTGGAACTGGTAACTATGGGTGACGGATGGCGCGCCGAGCATGCGCAGAGTGATGAAGGGAATCATCAGCTGGCGATTGTCCATGAGGCCGGGCAGCTCCGCGACCTGACCGGTCGCCCGGTAGTGCGACTCCAGCACGATCCGGGAGGAACATAGCGCGCCGGCGGCGAGGACGTACTGGTCGGCGGTGAATTCCAGGGGTTCTCCGCCCCCGACGGGCGACGCGATGATCCGGTCGATCTTGCCGCCATTCCCGGCGAAATGCTCGACGTACACACCGCCCACGTAACGAAAGCGGGGGTGCCGGCGCAGCTCGCGCAAGGTTGCGCTCGGCGTATACAGTGAATCTCGCGGACAACCCCAGAGGCAGCGCCCCAGGTAATCGCACGCCTTCCGGTCGCCCAGCGGTTGGCTCAGGACGGCGACCCGGGAGCGGCCGAGGTAGAAGCCGTG
>JBDTTZ010000519.1:0-7314 GCA_040008015.1 Gemmatimonadota bacterium | reverse complement strand
TACCAGCCTATTGGTTTCTCATCCAGGTTGATGAAGACTTGCTTGGTCTCCAGGTACTCCTCCACGCCCCAATGCCCCAGCTCGCGGCCGAAGCCCGAGGCCTTGTAGCCGCCCCACGGCGCCTCGACGAACGTGGGCTGCATGTGATTCACCCAGATGATGCCGGCTTCCAGCGCCCGGACCACCCGGAATGCGCGGAAGATGTCCCGGCTCCACACCGCTGCCGCCAGCCCGTACGGGGTCGCGTTGGCGATACTGATCGCCTCGGCTTCGTCCTTGAACGGAATGACGCTCATGACCGGCCCGAAGATCTCTTCCTGGGCGATCCGGGCCGAGTTGTTCACGTCGTAGAAGACGGTCGGCTGCACGTACCAGCCCTTGGCGTGCTCCTTCGGGATCCCGCCGCCGGCCGCCACCTTGGCTTCCTTGCGTCCGATATCGAGGTACTTGGCGACCCGGCTGTGCTGCTCCTTGCTCACCAGCGGTCCCATCTTGTTTTCCCGGTCCATGCCGGGGCCGACCTTGATGGTCTTCGCCTTGGCGCTCACTGCCTCCACGAACTTCTTGTAGATCTCCTTCTGCACCAGCACCCGGCTTCCCGCCGAGCAGACTTCGCCCTGGTTGATGAACACGCCGAACAGCGCCCCGTCGACCGCGGCCTCAAAATCGGCGTCGGCAAAGAAAATGTTGGGCGACTTCCCGCCCAGCTCCAGGGAGACGCGCTTCAGCTGATCCGCGGCGTCACGCATGATCGTCTTGCCGACCGCCGCGCTGCCGGTGAAAGCAATTTTCCGGACGTCGGGATGCACCACCAGGGGCTGGCCGGCTCCCGGTCCGTCCCCGGTGACGATGTTGACGACGCCGGGCGGAATCCCCACCGCGGTGAAGTCTTCAGCCAGTTTCAGAATTGACAGTGGAGTCTGCTCGGCCGGCTTGAGCACGACGGTGCATCCCGCGGCCAGCGCCGGCGCGATCTTCCAGGCCGCCATCATGATGGGATAGTTCCAGGGGATGATCTGTCCCGCCACGCCGATCGGTTCCCGGAGCGCAAAGGCGACCGCATCCGCCGGCACCGGCAGGACCTCGCCGTTGATCTTGGTGGCGAGCCCGCCGTAGTACTCGAAGCAGGTCGCGGTGTCGTCCATGTCGAACTCCGACTCCACAATCGGCTTCCCGGAATTCAGCGTCTCGATTTCCGCCAGCTCGTCTTTCCGGGCCCGGATCCGCTCGGCCAGCCGGAGAAGAACCCGGCCCCGCTCCTGCGCGGTCGTGGTCTTCCATCCGCCGTAGAAGGCTTTCTTCGCCGCCTGGGCGGCCCGGTCGATATCGACCGCGGAGCCGGCCGGCACCGTGGCGATCGGCGCTTCGGTGGACGGGTCGAAGACCGGCATGGTCTTGCCATCCTTGGCATCAACGAACTTGCCGTTGATGTACATTTTGTATTGCTTGACGGCGGCCGCGCGGGACGGGGCCTTTTTGGGCTGGGTACGGGTGGCCATGACTGACTCGCTGTGCGGAGAGGACCGGATAATACTCCCCCTCTCCCATTCCGGGAGAGGGGACGGGGGTAGGGGCGCACGGCTGTGCGCCCCTACGTTACGCGGCTGCCGTATTCCTAAAAGGGCGGGTGCTAGCCTCCACAGGCGCGATCCGGGGCGTCTCCATGACGGCGCGGCTGTCATCCCGGATCTGCCACGGCATGCCCGAGGGTCCCATCCGGTCGAGGAACGGATCGGGGTTCATCTGCTCCGGGGTTACCACCCCGGCCCCCGACCAGATCCCCTCGCTGATGAGCGAGGCGGCGATGACCGGCGGAATCCCGGTCTGGTACGCCGTCGCCTGGACTCCGTGGCTGGCGTATACCACCTCGTGATCGGCGATGTTGTAGAGGTAGAAGGCCCTCGGCTGCCCGTTCTTGAATCCCTTGACCAGGGTTCCAACGCAGGTCTTTCCCTTCATCCGGCCGGCCAGGTCCTTGGGCTGGGGAAGGAGCGAGACCACCACGTCGCGCGGCGCCACGCTGGTGTTGCCGACTCTGACCTGGTCGATGCGCGAGAGGCCGAGCTGCTTCATCACCTTGAGGGTCTGCCAGGTGACGTCGTCCATGCAGAGCTTGAAGTCGATGACGTCGGCCCGGGGGAATACCCGGGGCAGCGTCTTCACTTCTTCATGGTCCACGTAGTAGCAGGTGAGGGTCCCCAGTTCGGGGAAATCAAAGGGCTCCCGGCCGGTGAGCGGTGCTTCGAGGTAATGGCGGCCGTTGCGCCAGGAGCGCGCCTCGCAGAGGCACTCATCGATGAAGACCCAGGGACTGAACGCGGCGATGAATCCGTCGTGCCCCTGGCACACCGAGTTATCGCCGTCCCGCACCCGGATCTCGGTGACTTCATCCAGCAGGTGCTTCGCGGCATACGCCGCATACACATTGGTGGTGCCCGGGTCGGCGCCGATGCCGAGCAGGGCGAGCAGGCCGCGATCACGGAATGCCTCGTCCAGCGCAAACTGGTCGTCCATCTTGGGAATGCCGTCGTTGGGATCAGTTCCCGCGCTTGCCATGTCCATGTAATGGCAGCCGGCATCGAGGCAGGCTCCCATTACGGCCAGGTTGGTGGCCGGCAGCGCGGCATTGAGCAAGATGGTGCTACGGGTCTCACGAATTGCCTGGGCGACGGCGGCGCGGTCGCCAGCATCGAGTACCATGGCCCGGACCCGGAGGTCGTTGAGCCGGTCCGCAAGAAGGGAGGCGCGGGCGGACACCGCATCGGCAACCACGAGATGCTCGAGGGTTGCCACTTCGCAGAATTTGAGGGCGGACACGGTCCCCACCGCGCCGGCACCTAACAACATGACTCTCACAAACTCCTCGTTTCATTGTTGGTGCGGCACTCGGTCTGGAATTGGGAGGGTTAGCAGCGCCGGTTCGGCGCGGTTCCCCGCTCCTTCCTCGCCCCCGCCGCTGATGGGGGCTCGTAGCTCAAGGAGAAAGTCAGCTACGAGAGTGACCCTCCGCTTGGTCGGAGGATGCAAACACCCCCCCTTTGATTTCCAGGGTGGGCAAACCCAGTCTACCACCTCCCCCCTCCCTCCTGTCCAGTCCACCCATCACACTCCCGGGTCCGGAATTCGGCTCTTGACAGCCCTTGGCCCCAAGCCAAGTTACCGGCTCGGAAGGTCTTATCATGGTTCGGGTTGGGGGTCGGATAGTGGGCGGTTCATGACTTGAACCGGGAGCATCCTACGATCAGTTGATGTCAGTCTCCCGCCCCGGCTGATGACCGGTTTCGTCGTCCACACTCATCACCGCTCCACCACCCGTGCGCTTCATTGCTCCACCGGGCAGTCCGGTACCTGAACAGGCCAACTCGGACTAGCTCTCAACCACCACAGGGGTTAGATACCAATTTCAGACCGTACGCGCTTGGTCAGGCAACTCCATGCTTTCAGGGGGTATATGATGAGTTCCGACGAACTCGGCACTCTGCGCAGCTCCGGTCTCGTCGCCAGCGTTCCGGTGATCCGGGGGACCAAGGTTCCCCTCGCCACCCTGGCCGAGTATCTGCAGAGCAGCAAGGGGGCAGAGCAATTCCTGCGACACTTTCCGGCGGTCAGCGAAGCCCAGCTGCAGGCAACTCTGGCAAGCGCCGTCGGCGCCCTTATTGAGCTCCGTATCCGGGTGCCGGGGCTTCGCAGTACCGATATCACCGACTCTACCGACGCCTCCTGACCTCTTCGCGGAGCTGGTCCATCCCCGCGCGTTCTCGGCCGGGGACCTCGGCGCTTTTGAGCTGACCCGTGGCAGCTCGCTGGTTCCTTCATTACATGGAGGGCCTCACCTAGAGTGCCTCGACCGCCTCAACCCGGATAATCGCCAAAACGCGCCGATTGGGCGTAGCGCGTGCCGGCACTGCGTGAATGCGATCCGATTAACCACGGATACCGCACTGAAACAAACCGATCGACCATGGCCGAATTCAAGCAGCGGCGCGGCATTTCAGAAGCAAGTGAGAACGAACCTGTAGATCAAGCAGGATCAATCAGCGCGTTTCAGCGTCGATCGGCGTTGAAGCGGTAGCGCCTTCAGAGAATTCGCATCCTCCTGCCGGGCTGGGGACCGGTTTCGTCGTCCTCATCGACCTGGGAGGCGGGCTCCAGCTCCTGGGAGCAGTGGGGGCAGAACCGGATGACCACACCGCCGTCACCGGGAGAAGCAGGACGATGATGGAATCGAGATGCATCAGGGTCAGCGCGGTTCGGCAGCGCCACCCGCCACGGTCATCTTAAAGGGCGGCGCCGCGACCAGTTCAAAAGTCGCGGAGGCCATTTGAACCTTGCCGGCGGTCAGTTCTATTTCCTCGAGAATCCGGGTGAACAGCGCATCTTTGGTTGCCCGGCGGCGGCGGTAGTCCACCACGTAGCGGACGGTGAATTCCAGCCAGTTGTCATTGGCGATCAGCGTAACCATCGGGGTCACCCGGGCATCTTCGATCAGATATTTCCTGACGAGAGCATTCCACGCCAGGGCGGCGGAACGGGAGAAATCCCCCACCACCTGGTCCGCCACCCGCTCCAGGAGCTCCCGAGCCAGCCTCAGATCAGCGCCGAACCGAATGGGGATCTTGATCTCGTCCCAGAGGAAGGGAAAATCGGCCGAGTAGTTGAAGACCGGCTCCTTGAAAACAAAGCTGTTCGCGATGCGGACGATCCTGCCGTTGTACAGGTCGCCGTCCACCCACTGGCCCAGCTCCATAACAGTCGTCCGCAGGATGCCAATGTCGATAACGTCGCCCTTGATACCACCGAGCTGCACCCGGTCGCCTGGATTGTAGAAGTTGCTGAAGGTGACGGCAAACCAGCCGGCGACGCTGGCAATGACCTCCTGCAGTGCGAATGCCACGCCGGCCCCGGCGACGCCGAGGGCCACGGTCAGTCCGCCCAACTGGCTGCTGTAGATCACCGAGAGAATCAGGAGCACCGCGACATAGCCGGCGAACGACACCAGCTTGCGAACCCGGTACCGGGCGTCGGTGTGGGTGATCCGGGAGGCGAGGAAGCGCCGGACGAGCCGGACCGCGGTTACGGTCACCAGGATTGCCACGACGGCAGTGAGGAGCCTGGCGACGACCGGGTCGAAGAGCCACCGCTTCAGAGTCGCGTCCATGCGCTGCACCCTCCGGTATGACCGAGGTCAGAATGCGAGTTGGGCGCCGGCCTGCAGCCGGTTCGGATGTTGCGCCGCCAAGGGGGTTGCCCCGCCGGCCGGCAGCGCCGCGAGGAGCAGAATCGTGGCCGGTCTATTCCCGGGTACTGCCGCCCACCCGGGTGAACCGAAACGCCGGCGCCTGATAGTCCGCGGGCAGGTTTGGCGCCGGAATCGTGACCTGATTGCCGTCACGGAATGCGCCATAATGGGGCGACATGATCTCGACTCCCCCTTCGTTGAAGCGGTCCTGGATGTTCTGGTGCAGCGCGGAATAGGTCCGGGCCATGACCGAGGCATCGTTGGTATAGGCATTGATTTCATAAGTCACGTAGAAATCGTCGAGGCTGGTCTGCAGCACGAAAGGCGCCGGATCGGCCAGCACCTCCGGAGTGGCCTTTGCCGCGGCGATTAACAACTCGTGGACCTGTTTCCAGGGCGCGTCGTATCCGATGGTCACGGTCGTATGGAGAATCAGCCCCCGGTCCGCGGCCTGGCTGGTGTAGTTGATGACCTGGCTTCC
Source organism: Gemmatimonadota bacterium (assembly GCA_040008015.1). Classification (GTDB taxonomy): domain Bacteria; phylum Gemmatimonadota; class Gemmatimonadetes; order Gemmatimonadales; family GWC2-71-9; genus DASYPP01. The sequence goes on along the minus strand of JBDTTZ010000519.1, from coordinate 1,594 downwards.
CAGCACGGTACCGTTGGGAATCGTCACCTCGACATTCTTGATGGTCCGGACCCGGGTCACCAGCAGGGTGCGCTGCATGACGTCCCCCACCGTTTCGCCGATCTTGACCCGGTCCCCGATCTGGAAGGCGCGGGTGTAGGTCAGTACCACCCCGGCGATGATATTCCCCACGGCACCCGACGAGCCCAGCGAAAAGAGCACGCCGACGAACAGGGAGACACCCTTGAATGCGTCGGAGCCGGCCCCGGGCAGATAGGGAAACATCACCACGACCGCAAAGGCGATGATCAAGAACCGCACGATATTGTAAGTCGGGATGGCCCAGTCGCGGTGGAAGTTTCGAAAGGTCAGGGCCCCCGAGGCCATCGCCAGGAAGATCAGTCGAACCAGCTTCAGGATGTACCGGGTCACCAGGACAATGACCACGATGAAGAACACCTTCGGCAGGTAGGCGAGGAATCCGGTCCATACCGACTCCAGTGGGGTGACGATATACCCCACGATGCGCCGGGAGTAGGGGGCCGTCCCCGGGAAGAAGCTCAGGACCAGCGGAACGTAAAAATAGAAGACAAGGATGGTGAGAATGGCCCGGATCACCCGGGCCAACACCGTGAGCGCCTCCCCAAGTCGGCGGCCCGAGAGCAGCTCCAGCTTCTGGATCCGGAGCGCTGGTATCCGGGGGCCGGCCAGGAAGGCGTACAGGCGGCGGAACACGAACACGAGCAGCCGGAGCAGGAGCAGCAGCGCCGCCGTTGTAGCCACGGCAAACAGGGTGTCAACCGCAAGGGCGCGCAGCCCGGTGCTCTTGGCGGCGGCAAAGGCTGCGGCCCGGATGGCGGCTACGTAGGTCTGCGCCACTTCCGCTCGAGGCTTTCCGGTCGGCTTCGCGTCGGCGTCGAGCACCGTCATCAAGACCTGGTCACCGGCGATGATCTCGCTGTGCCCCTCGACCTCTTCAACCCGCAAGGTGTCACGTCCGGATGCGATAGCACCGCGAAATTGGGCCAGGCGCGCGCTGGCGGTCGCGGCGCGCTGCTCCGGCGAAAAAGGACCCAGCCGGCTGTGGAGGTAGAACAGGGTGTCGAACAGGAGCACGACGGGCGCCCGAGGACCGGCGGCCGTCGTGCTGTCACGGAGGGAATCGGCAGTGACCTGGGCTCGTCCCGATCTGGCGACGACTGCGCCGAGAACAAGGAAGAGCCAGGCGCCCCGACGAAACTGGGTGTTCATTGGCAGGTCCGGTTGGGTTGACGAGACACAATATACGCGTGGCCCCAAGTCGGTCTTCGGGTCGCCAGACTAGAAGAGGATTCTCCGACAGAAACTCTTGAATCCCCGGGGGTCACGATATATCTTGCGTAATAACTCAAGCACTTACTGGAGAGTGTATCGTGTCTAAGTCAAGAGATGACTGGGGTTTCGGGGAATTCTTCGCGGGGTTTGGCCCCTTTGGGAAGGGATCCTGGGGCGGAATGGGCCGGGGTTCCCGGCGCGGCCGGCACCAGATTTTCGAGTCCGGCGAAGTCAAGTTCGTCATCCTTCGGCTACTCAAGGAAAAGCCGATGCACGGCTACGAAGTGATCAAGGCGCTGGA
>JBDTTZ010000518.1:0-2457 GCA_040008015.1 Gemmatimonadota bacterium | reverse complement strand
CCGGTGAGCATCTGGTAGAGCACCGCGCCCGTGGCGTAGAGATCCGCGCGATGATCGAGGGAACCGTCCCCCAGGGCCTGCTCCGGGGCCATGTAATGAGGCGTGCCCAGGGTAAACCCGGTTTGGGTCAGGCCTCCAGCCGCTTCACCGACCTGTTTGGCGATGCCGAAGTCCACCAGCAGCACCCGCCCGTTGCTCTTCTGAATCAGGATGTTTTCCGGCTTGATGTCGCGATGGACCAGCTTCGCGCCGTGGGCGTGGTCCAGCGCTTCCAGCACCGGCCGGATGATGCCGACCGCCTGGTCCGGATCGAGCGCGCCCCGGGTCTTCACCAGCTCGGCCACGGTCTGCCCATCGATCAGCGGCATGGCGTAGTAGACCAGCCCGTAGCCTTCACCCACAAAATGAATGGGCAGGATGTTGGGATGGTCGAGCCGGGCCAGGGTGCGGGCTTCCTGCTTGAAGCGGGCCAGCATTCCGCTGGTCCAGGCGATGTCGGGATGCAGCACCTTCACCGCGAGCCGGCGGTGAAGATCCTGGTCGAACACCTCGTACACCTCGGCGAAACCGCCCTTACCGAGGCTGCCTTTGACCTCGTACTTGGGACCCAGGGCCTGCGCCAGCCGCTCGCGCACCGGCGCTTCCGCGGCCGGCGCCGAGGTGACCGAAGCCGGTGGCGCTCCGGACAACGGTTTTCCGCAACTCATGCAGAAGACGGCGTCGGGCTTGTGCGGGGCGCCGCAGGCCGGACAAGTCGAGGTGGTCACGCGAGGAAGTTAGGGGGAGAGGTCGTGGAGGCGCTACGGCCGCCGCTGCATTTTCGCCACAGGCCCGGCTGCTCGATCCGGGGCCTTTTCCACAGCGGACCCGACAAAGCACTGGAGCGGACCGAACTAACTCCCGGCGCTCCAGGGGGTTGCCGGGAATGTTAGAAAGACCAAGATTTTTGCAATTCTTGCACATTCTTACGTGCACTAATTCACATTTTGGGCGTGAAACTTAAAATTACCATATTTCTCGTGCAGATCGTGCACAAATCGCTTGACAGCGCGGGTACCGGGATGTATCCTCCGCGCCAGCGTTTTCCCCCAACGTCCGCGCCAGGATCACCGTTCACCACGCCGAGGAATTGTCCATGGCCACAACCGCCCCACCCATGAAGACCCGGCCCCGTCCGGGGACGACCAGCGAAGTGCAGAAACTGATGGAAATGATCAAGGCCCAGAACGTCCAGGTCGTGGATGTAAAATTCTGCGATCTGCCCGGCACCTGGCAGCACTTCTCGATTCCGGCCAATGCGCTCGACGAGGCCATGGTGAAGGAGGGGCTCGGCTTCGACGGAAGCTCGATCCGCGGGTTCCAGGCGATCAACGAAAGCGACATGCTGCTCCTGCCCGACGTCTCCACGGCCTTCGTGGACCCGGTGCTGGAAGTGCCCACGCTCTCCATCGTCTGCGACATCTATGACCCGATCACCCTGGAGCCCTACAGCCGGGATCCCCGGTTCGTGGCGTTCAAGGCCGAGGAGTATCTCAAGACCAGCGGAATCGCGACGCTGTCGTACTGGGGACCGGAGGCCGAGTTCTTCATCTTCAACTCGGTGCGCTTCGACCAGAATGCCCACGAGGGGTACTATCACATTGATTCGGACGAGGGGATCTGGAATTCGGGCAAGAACGGAGGCACGCCGAACCTCGGCCACCGTCCCCGTCACAAGGAGGGGTACTTCCCGGTTCCCCCGGCCGACCGGCTGCAGGACACCCGATCGAAGATCATGCTGGCGTTGATCGAGGCGGGGATCCCGGTCGAAGTCCAGCACCATGAAGTCGCCACCGCCGGCCAGACGGAGATCGACTTCAAGTTCGGTACCCTGGTCAACACGGCGGACCGACTGCTGACCTACAAGTACATCGTCAAGAACGTCTGCCACAATCTCGGCCTCACGGCCACCTTCATGCCCAAACCGCTGTACGGGGACAATGGCTCCGGCATGCACGTGCACCAGTCGCTGTGGAAGGGCGACACCAACCTGTTCTTCGACCCCAACGGGTACGCCCTGCTCTCCGACACCGCGCGGCACTATATCGGCGGGCTCATCGCCCACGCGCCGGCGCTGATGGCATTCTGCGCGCCGACCACCAACAGCTATCGCCGCCTGGTACCGGGATTCGAGGCGCCGGTGAACCTGATGTATTCGCAGCGGAACCGCTCGGCGATCTGCCGGATTCCGACGTATTCCTCGAGCCCCAAGGCCCGCCGGGTGGAGTTCCGGGCTCCCGATCCCACCGCGAATCCCTATCTCGCGTTCTCGGCCATGCTGATGGCTGGCCTCGATGGCGTGCGGCGGAAGATCGAGCCGCCCAAGCCGATCGACGAGGACCTGTACGAGCTGCACGACGAGCGCAAGAAGAGCATCAAGAACACGCCGGCATCGCTGGGCGAGTCGCTCGACGCGCT
>JBDTTZ010000517.1:0-26458 GCA_040008015.1 Gemmatimonadota bacterium | reverse complement strand
ATGGCCATCAGCTCGATCTCGGTCGTCACCAACAGCCTTCGGTTGCGTCATGCCTGAATCCCCGTCCATACCAGAGCAACTCCACAGCATCTGCGCCTGCGGCAGCCGACCGGGCGATGGCGTGCATGCCATCGGAGTGGACCCTGAAACCAAGCAGCTCCTCCAGAATCGGCTGAGACGAATCGAGGGCCAGGCCCGCGGACTGCAGAAAATGGTGGACGAAGAGCGCTACTGCGCCGATGTGCTGGTGCAGGTGGCTTCGGTGCAGGAGGCGTTGCGGGGAGTATCCCGCGAGTTGTTGCGGAACCATCTGAAGCACTGCGCTACCGAGGCGATTCGTTCGGGGGACCCGGCCCAGGCCGAGGCGATGTACGACGAGCTGGTGGATCTGATGGCGCGGAGTTCACGGTAAGAGGGTAGGAGCATAGGGGTGTCATCAAACCTACCGTCCTACCGTCTTTGGGAATCAAGTAGCGGTCAACCCCCCGCCTTCTGCTTTCCTGCCACTCTCCGCATGTCGGCCACCACGGTCCGGGTGGCTCCGAGCATGACGGCTCCTCCGATAAACGCCACGACCGGAAGCATGATGATCGCCCGCTGGAGCCCGAACAGCTCGGAGAGCTTGCCGATCAGCGGCAACGCAATCGCGTCTCCCGCCAGGTGAATGAACAGCAGGTAGGCCCCGATCACAGTGGAGCCGATCTTGGCCGGGACCACGTCAAAGGTGGCCGCGGCGATCGGACCGTTGTACCAGGACAGGAAGAAAAAGACCGCGCAAGACACCGGGATGAAGAGCGAGAGATCCCGAATGGTCAGCAGCCAGACACCCAGCGGCCCGCCAATCAGGAACCCGAACGCCACCGTCAGGACCCGCCCGGCCGGCGTGTGTTTCCGCAGCCAGTCGGCCAGGAAGCCTCCGAAGAGGGTGCCTGCGGTCCCGAAGATCATCCCCCATTTCCCCAGGATCGTGGCCGCCTCGGCGGATGGGAGATTGAATTGCCGGGCGATGAAGGTCGGGCCCCACCCCACGACGCCGTTGACGCCGAAAGAGATGAGGGCGCCGCCAACGAAGATGTAGACCAGGGTCGGGGTGCGCAGCACCGCCTTGCCGGCGTCCATGATATCCTCGAAGGCATCCGCGATCTGCCCTCCGAACGGCGTCTCGTCGATCTGATCCGCCTGAATCCGTTTGACCCAGCGATAGATATTCCACGCCAGGCCGAGCCCCACGAACGCCGAGAGCACCGCGACGTCGATGTTGGAGTCCGCTCCGAACGCCAGGTCGAACAGCGAGGCCAGGAGGGTCCCCAGCGCGGTCATGATCAGGAGCGGCGCGAAATGCCGGGCGATGGATGTTGCGCCGAGTCCCAGCTTCTTCAGGTACTTCCGCACCGAGATGCGGGTGGGCTTGCGGGTCGGATCCCGGAGCCGGGCGGCCAGGATCGCACAGATAAACCCGGGAATGCCAACCGCCATGAAAGCCAGGCGCCAACCGTACGCCCCTTCGATCTTGCCACCGAGATAGATCCCCAGCACCCCTCCCAGGGAAACACCGGCGGTGAGGATCCCCATGGCCATGGCGCGGGAACGGCCGGGGAAGGAGTCAGCGACGAACGAAGAAGACGCCGGGCCGTACGCCGCCTCCCCGATTCCGACGGCGGCCCGGCAGGTGAACAGCTGCCAGAAACTCCGCACCAGGCCGGAAGCCACGGTGAACATGCTCCAGAGGCCCACTCCCCAGGCGATGACCGCGCGGCGGGACCGGATATCGCTGAGCAGGCCGAAGGGAAGGGCGGCGATCGAGAAGACCAGGATGTAGGCCGAGCCGAGCCATCCCAGTTGGGAATCGGAGAGGTGCAGGTCCCGCTTGATCGGCTCGAACAACGCAAAGATGACGTTGCGGTCGAGGTAGTTCAGGAGGTTGATGAAGGCGAGCAATCCGAGCGCATACAGGCTGTACGCGCCGGTGGCCGGGGCCTTTCCGCTCTCAGCGGCCACCGGCCCCCGCTACTGAATCGGCTGCCCGCAAATCGCGGAAGGCGAGCGCGCTCTGGTACTCGCTCCGGAGCCGGTCCATCATGGCACCGCGCCGGTCGTACAACCGCTTCATCTTCCTTGCGGGATGCCGGTTGCGGGCATAAGCGGTGAGCAGCGGCATGGTCAGCGTGGTATCGCCGTAACAGACCACCGTGCTGGGCAGCATAGACGGATCGATCTTGCCCCAGCTCACCGCTTCGGCGGGTGTCGCGCCGGAAAGCCCTCCGGTATCGGGACGGGCGTCGGTGAGCTGGAGGAAGTAGTCGTGACCCCGCTCGTCGATGCCGAGCACCTCCTGGATCTGCGGCTCGGTCTGCAGCATGAAATTCTTGGGGCTGCCGCCGCCCACGATCAGACAGGCGCTCTTCCCGCCTTCCCGCTTGGCATCGAGCACGATCGCCGCGGTTTCGTTGACGTCGGCGCTCACGTCGAATCGAAGCTGGCTTCCGGCGAGCGCCTGCTCCGCCACGTTCATTCCGATCGAGCTGTCACCCGGTGAGCTGGTGTAGATCGGCACCGCGAACTCGTGGGCCGCCGAGAGCACCGATCGCCGGGTCAGCCCCAGCGCCTTTTCCCGTTCCCGGACGTAGCCACCCAGCAGGTAATGGTATTCGGCGGTGCTCATCGGGCGCTGGAACTCCTTCCGGGCCGAGACCTCGCGGACGAACGCGTCGGTCGAGAGCAACACCGAGTAGTCGAAAAAAATGTCGTAGATCCGGACCACGCCCTTGTCCCGGAGCTCCACGTCATCGGCATGGGGAGTCCCCTGGTGCATCGCCAGGCCCAGGCCGAAGTGCGCATCGTGGTAGAGGTTGGCGCCGGTCGAGATGATCCAGTCTACGAAACCCGACTCCATGAGCGGAATGATGGTGCTCATGCCCAGCCCGGCGGGAGTCATGGCCCCCGTGAGGCTCATGCCCACCGTGACGTCCGGTTCCAGCATCCGAGAAGTGAAGAGCAGGCACGCCTCGCGGAGGCGGCCGGCGTTGTAGGCCAGGAAAGCGTTGTCGATCAGGTCCGCAACCGTCTCCTTGCCGCTGATCGGATCGGGATTGATCCGCTTCCCCCTGAGGTGATCCGCCGACGCTTTGGTCATTTGTTTTTCTTCCGCGCCTGGAGGATGATCCGGGCGACTTCTTTCGGGTCGTCGGTAATCTGGAACAGCAGGAGGTCCTTGTTGTCCACTTTCCCTTCGCGGGCGACCGTTTCCTTGAGCCAGTTGATGAGGCCGCTCCAGTAGGCGGTGCCGAAGAGCACCACGGGGAAGTGCTTCACCTTTCCGGTCTGGATCAGGGTGAGCGCTTCGAACAACTCGTCCATGGTGCCAAAGCCCCCGGGGAAGACCACGAAGGCCATGGAATACTTGGCGAACATCGTTTTGCGGACGAAGAAGAACTTGAAATCGATGCTCCGCTTTACATAGCGGTTGGTTCCCTGCTCGAAAGGCAGCTCGATATTGCATCCAATGGACAGGCCGCCGCCTTCCACCGCACCCTTGTTGGCCGCTTCCATGATCCCGGGGCCGCCCCCGGTGATGATCGGAAAGTTTTCCTCGGCCAGGAGCCGGGCGGTCTCCACCGCCGCGGCGTAATGCGGATCGGTCGCCGGCGTCCGAGCGGAGCCGAAAAAGCACACCCCGTCGAAGACATCCCCCAGGGTATCGAAGCCTTCCACGAACTCGCCCATGATGCGGAACACCCGCCAGGGGTCGGTCTTGCGGAGGGCGTCCGGCCGCTCGAGGGGCCGGACCGACTCAAGGAGGACTTCGTCTTCAGTGGGGCGTTTTTCTTCGCCGCTGCGGCGTTGCTTGGGATCGGCCACGGAAGGTTCCGGTAAGGGACTCGCTCAGGACAGGGGAGGAATATAGCTTCCCCCCATGCAGCGGCCCTCCTGGAGCGGTCTTCTGGTTCGGCTGACCGGCCGTGCGCTGGTCAATCCGCGCCTGGCGCTCGATCTTCTGCGGACCGCCTGGGCATTTCGGCGCCGCCGCTGGTGGGCAGCGGCTCCCTTTCTTCCTACACCGGACCGCGTCTATCTCCGCTGGCGGATGTACACCGCCTATGGCGATGAGGACGCGGTTCCCCCGCTCCGGGACGTCATCGGATTCTCCCGGTGGCGCCGCGAGGTCATGCACCTCTAGCCTTCCCCATGGCGAAACAACCCGAGCAGAAACCCCACGTCGTGATCGTCGGTGCTGGATTCGCCGGCATCTACGCGGCCAAGGCGTTGGGCCGAGCCCCGGTCCGGGTTACCGTCGTGGACCGGCACAATCATCACCTCTTCCAGCCGATGCTCTACCAGGTGGCGACTGCGGCGCTAGCGCCCTCGGACATCGCATCGCCGATCCGCTCCATCCTCAGACGTAACGCCAATACCAATGTGCTGTTAGGAGAGGTTGTCAGTCTTCAGCCGGCCTCGAGAGCAGTCACACTGGACGATGAGAGTAGTCTTTACTACGACTATCTGATTCTTGGGATCGGCGCCCTGAATACCTACTTCGGCCATGACGCGTGGGCGCCTTCGGCCCCGGGCCTCAAGGACATCAACGACGCGCTCGAAGTAAAGCGCCGGGTTCTGCTCGCCTTTGAGCGCGCCGAGCGGGAGCCGGATACTGTGAAGCGGCAGGCGCACTTGACGTTTGTCGTCGTGGGCGGCGGGCCCACCGGAGTTGAGGTCGCCGGCGCTTTGGCGGAAATCCGCCGCTACGCGTTGCTCCGGGATTTCCGGCACATTGATCCCCGGGACGCGACCGTTGTTCTCCTCGAGGGTGGCCCCCGGATTCTCCCCGCCTATCCCGAGTCGCTGAGCCGCAAGGCGAAGGACACCCTGCGCCGGCTTGGCGTGGATGTGCGGGAGCAGACCATGGTCACGGCGATCGAGCCGGATGCCGTGCATGCCGCGGGTTGGAGAATTCCCACCCGTACCGTGGTGTGGGCGGCCGGCAACACCGTGAGTTCTCTGCTGGCGTCACTCGGCACCGAGCGCGATCGCCAGGGAAGGGTCGTGGTGGATCAATTCTGCAATCCGCCGGGGATGCCGGAAGTATTTGTGCTGGGAGATGCGGCGCATTTCACCCAGGATGGGGAGATGCTTCCCGGCATCTGCCCGGTCGCCATCCAGGAAGGGAAGTACGCGGCGCGGTCTATCGCGGCGAGGGTGCGGGGAAAGCAGCGGGTTCCGTTTCACTACTTCGATAAGGGCCAGCTGGCGGTCATTGGCCGGGGACGGGCCGTGGCCGATATCCGTCAGCTCCATTTCGGTGGATTCATCGCCTGGTTGGCCTGGGTCTTCGTCCACATCTTCTTCCTGATCGGCTTTCGTAACCGGCTCATCGTCATGATCGAGTGGGCCTGGTCCTACCTGACCTATCAGCGGGGCGCCCGGGTCATCACCGGAGAGGCCCGGCTCGGCCAGGAGCCTCGCACGTGAGCATCACCCCGGAGCAGGTCAAAGCCTTCGCAGCCAGGGCGGGCTTTCTCGCCTCCGGCATCACCCGGCCCGCCCCGAATTCCCATGCGGTAGAGCTGGACGAGTGGTTGGCGCGCGGGTACGCCGGAAACATGCGTTACCTCCATCGCCAGGCCGCCCGCCGGAAGGATCCCCGGCTGATCGCCCCGGAGGCCCGGTCGATCATTGTGGTTCTGGACAACTACTACAGCGAAAGTGTCGAGAGCGGGGAACGGCCAAAGGTCGCGAAGTATGCCCTGGGTACGGACTACCATCGCGAACTGGGCGGCCGGCTCGAGGAGATAGCCGGCTGGCTGCGGGACAACGGTGCAGCCTTGGCGAAGGCCTACGTGGACGCCGGGCCGGTACCGGAGCGAGAGTTGGCCACTCGCGCGGGGCTGGGGTGGATCGGCAAGAACACGATGCTGATTCGCCCCGGCCACGGCTCGTTCTTTTTCATCGGGTCCATTTTCACCGATCTCCCGCTCCAGCCCGACGACCCGTTCGCGACCGACCACTGCGGCACTTGCACCCGCTGTCTCGATGCCTGTCCTACCGGTGCCCTGGTTGCTCCCCAGGTTCTCGACGCCAACCGCTGCATCTCCTATCTCACTATCGAGTACCGGGGACCGTTCACTGACGAACAGGCCGGCATGCTCAACCGGTGGGGTTTTGGCTGCGACATCTGCAATGACGTCTGTCCCTGGAATGAGCGCTTCGCCCAGCCGGCATCCCATCCAGGCTACGCGTCCCGGAATGAACTCCAGCGTCTCGATTCAGAGGATTGGGATGCCATGACCGAGGAGGAGTTCGGTCGGAGGTTTGGCGATACCCCGCTGGAACGCGCGGGGCTCAATGGGCTCCGGAGAAACTGGAGGGCCGCGGCTAGTTCCCGAGAAACTCGCCCAGGGACGACAACGACTTGATGCGGTCACATACGAGTTTCACGGTGGCCATGATCGGCACCGCGATCAGGGCCCCCATGATCCCCCAGAGCCAGCCCCAGAATAGTATCGCGATGAAAACCACCACCGGGTTCAGCGACAGTCGCTTGCCCATGATGTATGGCGTGGCAAAGCTTTCGATATTGATGAGCAGGAAGTAGATGATTCCCGGCAGGAGGGCTGCGCCGGTCCGTTCGAAGGTCGCCATGCCCGCCAGGGTCAGCACGACCACGACCACCAGTCCCCCGATATACGGCACGAAGTTCAGCAGTCCGCCCACCACTCCCCAGAGAGTCGGATTGGGCAGCCCGATGAGCCACATGGATAAGCCGGTCAGAATGCCCAGGACCACTTTGATCACCGTGGTAGCACCCAGGTAGGCGGAGATGCTCCGCTCAGCCTCCTGGGCAATGGACAACGCCAGCTTCTTGTCCCGAACCCGGGGCAGTACCTTCACCAGCTTGCCCACGAACACGTCGCCGTCGGCGAGGAGAAAGAACAGCAGGGTGAGCACCAGCGCCGAGCCAGTGATAAGCGACTGGGTGCTCCCGAAGATCGCGGACCGAATACCGCCGCTCTTCACCTGGACCTGGGTGGCGTCGTGGCCGCCACTCAGATTCGTGAGGTCTTCCACCCGCTCGGCGGTCTTGTTCATCTGCTCCACGGGACGCCGCAGCAGCCTCAGCTTCGTCTCGATCCGGTGCATGCTTGCCGGAGCCTTGGTGACCCATTCCGCCGCCGGCGCTGCCAGGCTGTAAACGGTTCCACTGATCGCGGCGATAAGCAGGGTAATGATGAGGGCCGCACTCAGGCCGTAAGGCAGCTTGAGCCGGTCCTTCAGCCAGCGGACCACTGGACTGAAAAGAAAATTGAATAGGACGGCGATGACGACCGGGAGGATGACCTGGCGGGCGAAATAGAGCGTGTAGAAGACTGCTAGGAACACCAGCACGGCCAGCAGAAAAACGCGGGGATCGCGCCGGCGCGGGGATTCATTGGCCGATTCGGCCATACTCTGGTCCTGGATGCCGAGGAAACTGGGCTTGCGTCCGCACCAAGCTATTGAAGGCGCCCGGTTTCGCACAGTATCGGCAATCACCAGCGACCGGTGACGCGGCACCGCACTTGTGGCCCCGGGCGAGTGGTCCTATGGTTCCAAACTTGGCGCCCCGAAAGGTCTTGTGCTGAAGCGGCTGTGGCTGACCCTGGTTTCGATCTGGGTGTGGTTTGTCTTCGGATTGGGGACAATCGCGGCGATCCCGTTCATGCTGGTGCTGTACCTGCTGACCATCAGGGACCCCGGACGCTATTGGGTCGGGTGGGTGCTCCGCCGGGTCGGCTGGCTCACCTGGAAGTTGAATCCAATGTGGAGCGTTCGGGTCTCCGGATACCACGTGGAGAACCCCCGCGAGCCCTACGTCGTCGTATCCAACCACGAGTCCTTCGCGGACATTCTGCTGCTGTGCAACCTCCCGTGGGAAATGAAATGGATGTCCAAGGTCGAGATCCTCCGGATTCCGATCATGGGATGGCTCATGCGGCTGGCGGGCGACATCGGGGTTGACCGGGGCTCGCGGGAGAGCGCCGTGCGGGCGTTGGAACAGTCCCGCCAGGCCCTGCGCAACAAGACCTCGGTCATGATCTTTCCCGAAGGCACCCGCTCCACCAGCGACGAGATGCTGCCTTTCAAGGACGGAGCCTTTCGGCTGGCGATCAAGTCCGGCACCCCGATCCTCCCACTGGCCATTGTCGGCACCCGGGACGCCCTGGCCAAACACGATTGGCGCTTTGGCCCGGCCAATGCCGCCATCCGGGTGTTGCCCCCGGTGGAGGTAAAGGGCCTGAGCATCAAGGACCTGGACCGGGTGAAGGAATCGGTGCACAGCGCAATCGCCCAGGCGCGCCTGGAGATGCGGCAGGAGTAGACCGGTCAGCTCTTCGCCAGCGCCGCGGGAGCCGCGACCCGGCGCCGCACCACCGCGAGAGCCAGTAGCGTCAGCACGTAGGGGAGCATCAGGAACCACTGATAGGGAATCGCAATTCCCGAGGCCTGGAACAGGAACTGGAGCGCCGATAGTAATCCAAAGAGCAGCGCCGCCGCGAATACTCCGAAGGGATGCCACCGTCCCAGCACCACGATAGCAATTGCCACGAAGCCCCGTCCCGCCGTCATCCGTTCGGCAAAGGTGCCCACCTGGGCCAGCACCAGGGTCGCACCCGCCATCCCGCCCATCGCTCCGCCAAAGAGAATCGCCCAGGTTCGATACCACCTGACCGAAATGCCGGCGGCACGCGCCCCGTCCGGTGACTCCCCCACGGCTCGCAGGGCCAATCCGAACCGGGAGCGGAACAGCAGAAACCACACGACTGGTACCGAGAGAAACCCGAGGTATACCGGCGCCGGTTGCTGAAGCATCGGCCCCAACACCGGCGCGCTGGAGAGCAGCGGAATAGTCGCGGCCTGGAAGGTTGGAAGCGAAAGCCCCACGCCACCGGCACCGTAGATCAGGCGATAGAGTCCCCCCGTCAGGCCAACCGCGCCGAGGGTCATCGCGGTTCCCGCGATAATCTGGTCGGCCCGGAGCCAGATCGTGACGGCCGCAAAGAGCGCCATGAGAGCCATCCCCGCGCCGATGCTCAGCAGCAAGCCGAACCAGGGGCCTTCGAGGCTCCCCCCGATGGCGCCGGCCAGGGCGCCGGCCAGCATGGCGCCCTCCAAGCCAAGATTGATCACCCCGCTGCGCTCAACCACGGTCTCGCCGATGGCGGCGATCAGCAGTGGCGAAGAGATCCGCACCGCTGCCGCGCCGAAACTCCCCACCAGCGCCAGGATGCCGGGCTCGGAGAGGATCATACCGCGGCCCCTTCCGGAACCGGCGCCGCTGGCCGTCGGAGCGCGGCGTCGGCAACCAGGACTACGAGGATGATCACGGCTTCGACCACGTAGACCACGACGGCAGGGACGCCGGCATCCCGCTGCATGCCCGCCCCGCCGGTCTCCAGCGCCGCAAAGAGGATCCCGGTTACCACGATGGCCCGGGGATCCAGCCGCGCCAGCAGCGCGACCGCGATCGCGGTGAAACCGTATCCCGGCGACAGGCTCTGGAAGAGAGCGTAGCTGACGCCGCTCACTTCCATGGAGCCCGCGAGTCCCGCCAGCATGCCCGACCCGATCAGTGCAGCCGCCCCGACGGCCCCCACGTTGATTCTTCCCGTCACCTCCGCGGCCCGCGGACTGGCGCCCGTCGCCCGCAACTGAAATCCCCAGAGCGTGCGGTGAAAGAGGAACCAGAGCAGCGCGGCGAGGAACAGAACGAGCACGAAGCCCCAGTGCACGCGGGTCCCCCCGATCAGCGGAAGCCGCGCGCCCGCGACAATCAGATCGCTCTGGGGATAAGCGCCCCTGGCCTCCTGCAGCGGTCCCTGCACCATCAGGCTGGTCAACGCCTCAGCGACGAAGTTGAGCATCAGGGTGCTGATCACTTCCAGCACTCCGTATCGCCGCTTGAGCCACGCCGGCACCAGGCTCCAGAGACCACCGCCAATCACGCCGGCCAGGAGCACCAGCACCACCGCGGGAAATCGTGGCCATCCCTGGAGGTGAAGTCCGGTCCAGGTAGCGAGAATGGCGCCGGCATAGAACTGTCCCTCGGCGCCAATGTTGAACACCCCGGCACGGAAGGCGAGAGCGATGCCGAGCCCGATCGTGATAAGAGGAATCGCCCGGACCAGCGTAGCTGACGTGAGGGCGTACCAGCTTCCGAAGGCGCCATGCCACATGGCAACGAGCGCCGCTCCGGCGTCGTACCCGGCGAGCGACAGCCCGAAGCCGAGAATTGCCAATCCGGCCAGGATCGCGCCGATCGATGCGATCCAGTCCCCGATACCGCGCCGAGTGCCGAGTAGGATGGGCATTACGATGGAACCAGACCGGAGCCGAGCATCATTCTGCCGATCGAATCGCGGCTCGTGCCCGGAGGGACAACCTGCAGGTAACCCCCGGCCAGTACGACCAGGCGATCGCACCAGGCCAGGAGCTCATCCAGGTCGTTCGAGTGCAGCAAGACCGCGGCACCCGCACCGGCGGCAGCCCGAAGCCGCTGATAGACATCGCGGCTCGCCTGAATGTCGAGTCCCCGCGCCGGCTGTTCGGCGAGCAAGACCCGCGGCTTCTGCGCCAGTGCCCGGGCCAGCATGAAGCGCTGCTGGTTGCCTCCGCTCAGGGTGGCCGCCGGGGCGAGCGCGCCGGTCGCCCGCACCTGGTATTCCCGGATCAGCTTTTCTGTCGCCTGTTCGCAGAGAGCGGGATCAATCACCCCGTGACGAACCCACGAGGCCCGCTGCCCAAATCCCAGCATCATGTTCTCGGCGAGGGAGAATTCCTGGATCAATCCCTCGGTCGTTCGGTCCTCCGGTATGAAGGACACCGGCGCCTGGACCTCGAGCTCGCCGGACCCCCGTTGCATCAGGCCGGCCAGGCAGCGGAGCAGCTCGTGCTGTCCACTCCCTTCGACCGCGGCCAACCCAACCACTTCACCGGGTGAGATCTCGAAGGTCGCTTCGCGAAGCCCGGGCCCCCGGCCTCCGAACGGCGGAATGGAGAGACGATCCGCCCGCACCGCGGGAGAGCTGTCCCCGATGGCTGCCAGCGGCGGGGAAAGGTTCTCCGGCGCATGCCCCAGCATGTAAGTGGCCAACTGGTCGCCGGTGAGGCCCCGGGCGGAGCCGGTGAAGACCATCCTTCCCCGCCGCAGCACGGTCACCCAATCCGCATGGGCCAGGGCTTCGTCCAGGCGATGGGTAATCAACACCACCGCGCTTCCCTGGCCGGCTAGCTGCCGCATGACCCGCAACAGATCCAGCGCATCGGGCGGAGCCAGAGTACCGGTGGGCTCGTCAAAGAGAAGGATCGTTGCGTCGGTGGCCAGCGCCTTCAGGATTTCGATCCGCTGCCGGAGAATCACGCCGAGGGTTTCGGTCCGGGCTTCCGGATCAATGGCGAGACCGGAGCGGCCCGTCACTGCGTCCACCCTCTCCCGCACCTCCCGTGGTGACCGCATGGGCCAGCGGGCAGCCAGGGCAATGTTCTCCATCGCGGTGAAGGCCGGAATCGAACTGAAGTGCTGGTGAACCATGCCGATCCCGTGGCGCGCCGCTTCCCGGGGAGAGCCCAGCCGTACCTGGACGCCTTTGATGAACACGGCGCCCTGGTCGGGGCGCTGGTGTCCGGAGGCGATGTGCATCAGGGTGGACTTTCCCGCGCCGTTCTCGCCCAGGAGCGCGTGGACCTCGCCCGGCCGCAGAACAAAGTCGGCCCCCTCCAATGCCTGGACGGGGCCGAATCGCTTGCTGATGCCGCGAAGCTCGAGTGCCGGTATCACAGCCCGGTATCGTGGTCGTGGAATTCCCAGGCCAGGCCAAACCGTTCGCCCAGGTGCTCGGCGAGGTACTGGACTCCCAGCTTCTCGGTGGCGTAGTGCCCGCCGTAGAGCAGGTTCATGCTCCACTCCATCGCGTCGAAGTAGACATGATGGGGTCCTTCGCCGGTGATGAAAGTATCAATCCCGGCATCCCGGGCGGCGGCCAGCAGGCTGGTTCCCGCCCCGGTGACAATGCCAATCCGGGCGGTCACCTCGGGTCCCCCGGGAATCAAGGTCGCGGCGGTCGAGAGTAGCTGGCTCAGCCGGCCGGTCAACTGCTCGCGATCCAGCGAGAGCCGGCCGCAAATGCCCAGCGGAATTCCCCGGTAGTTGCCGAACCACCCTTCAACCTCGACACCGATTTTCGCGGCCAGCACCGCATTGTTGCCCAGTTCCGGATGCACGTCGAGAGGGATGTGGGCGGCGTAGAGCGCGATGTCGTTCTCCAGCAGCGCCCGAAGCCGGCGGTACCGGCGGTCCACCACCGGGACATTCCCGTCCCAGAGCAGGCCGTGGTGTACCAGGAGCAGGGTGCCAGGGCCGGCTCGCTCGGCTACGCCATCGATGGTGGCCTGGGAGGCGTCCACCGCCGCCACGATCCGCCGAACCGGCGACCGGCATTCGACCTGGAGACCGTTCACCGCGTTCGGCTCATCCGGCACCTCCCGGATTCGGAGCAGGGCATCGAGGTGCGCCACCAGCACGCTCAAGGGCGCGGCTTCGGGCGTCATGGCTGCTTCGCGAGAATGGGTGTGGTCTGGAGAGGATCCAGGATACCTGCGGCGATCGAGTCGCGGGCTGCAGCGACTTTCGCGGCGAGGACGTCCGGGACCAACCCGGCCAGGGCGGGGTTGGGCTGGTACAGCACCACGCCGCTGGCCAGTCCGAACGACTCCACCCTGGGAACGAAGTGACCATCCTTCACCTCCCTCGCCACGGAGAGAAAGGCGCGGGGAAGGTCAATGACGGCGGAGCCCAACACCCGCTCGGGCGCGAGCGAGGTCTGATCGGAGTTAGCGCCGAAGACGTAGGCGTGGGGGGATTCCTTAACGGCCTGAAACAGGCCCAGCGCGGCGGCATCGGCATTGTGATGCAGCATGTCCCCGCCCAGGCTGATCAGCTGGAGAGCGGCCTCGCGGCCCGCGGCGACATCGTCGAACGAGTTGAGATAGACCGACCGGGACTGGATCGCGGGGTTCACGGCTCGCGCGCCATTGGCCCAGCCGGCATAGCCGAGCTCGATCGGTGGGAGCTCGATTCCTCCGACAAAACCGATGATGCCGCTCCGGGTCATTCCGCCGGCCACCATCCCGGCGAGATACGTCGCCTCGTGGAGCCGGAAAATGAGCGGGGTAACATTGCCGGTTTGCCGCTCGCCGGAGGTGATGACGAAGATAGTGTTGGGATAGTCTTTCGAGACCCGTTCGGCCGGATCCTGGAACTCGAAGCCATGCCCGAAAATCAGCGGGTAACCCTCGGCCGCAAAGCGGCGCAGGTTGTCTTCCTGCTCGCCCGGCGTATGAGCCTCGACCTGGCTGATTTCGGCGCCGAGTGAATCCCGGACCTGGATCAGGCCGGCGTAGGCGCCGGAGTTCCAGGCCGCGTCGGTGATCGACCCGGGGGTGACAAGGGCGACCCGAAAGCCAGTGGACCGGTGAGGGGATTTACATCCGAATAAGAGCAGTGCTACGACAGTATGGAAACAGAATAGACTCGCGGTAAATCGCTTACGTCCCGAAATGGGTCGCGAGGGAACCGCTGGATCGGCGTGAAAAGTCATGATATCCACAGACTTGGGTGACTTTTCAACTATTTGTGGGAAGAAAGGGACTCGAATCCGCCGTTTTTTGCTGACATGACTTAATGGGCGGGTTGCGGTTCTTTATTTGCCGCGACGGCTCCCATCCGAATCTCCCCATTCACCTGGCCGCCTTCGAGGATGGCAATCCGGGCCGTGATGATGTCGCCCTGGATAATGGATGAGGCCTGGACTTCAACCCGGTCGTCGGCCCGGACTGTGCCCCGGACCTCGCCTCCGATCACCGCTTCCTTGGTTTCCAGGTCCCCTTCCACCAGCCCTCCGGGGGCCAGGAGAATCTGCTGGGTAGCCCGCACCGATCCCTTGACGGTGCCCTCGATCTTGATGACACCCTCGGTTTCGACATCTCCGGTGATCGTCATTCCGGCCCCAACGATGGACAGCCCGGTCTCGGCGCGCCGGCGGTCTTCGGTGGTCTGGGAAAAAATGGCCATGGTCAGTGTCCTTCCTGGATTTGCGAAAGGGGGTCGATACTCTGGCCCTTTCGGCGGATCTCGAAATGGAGATGGGGGGCGCTGGATCGCCCGCTGTTGCCGGAGAGCCCAATCACCGTCCCGACCGGTACCGCGGTGCCGGCCGCGGTCAAAATCCTCGAGAGATGGGCGTACCTGGTGGTAAATCCCTCGGCGTGCTGCATAAGCACGTACATACCGTACTCAGGATCGGTCCCTGCTTCAACCACTGTGCCGGACCCCGCGGCGCGAACTGGAGTTCCCGTGGGAACCGCGATATCGGTCCCGGCATGGGTGGGATCGTTTGCGGCTCCGAGCTGACCCCGGGTCACATACCCGGATTCGTCGAGCGGCCAGCGGACCGGAACGCCGGCATTGCTGTTTCCAGGCTGGCGCCCTGAAATCGTGATGGTCGGCGCGGTGGGGACCTTTTCGGCGGCGTTCTGGCTCGGAATATCGGCGCCCAGCATTCCACGGACCTTGGCGTACTGCGATTCCAGGCTGTCGACCTCGATCCTCAGGTGGTCAATCTGCGCGTTTTCCGCCCGGAGCCGTGCAATGTCGGACCGGAGTCCCGGCACCCGGCCCGCGAGGCGGAGGATCGGCGCGTACAGCGCCAGGACGATCACGAGGAGACTGAAGACGAGCCCGCCGCCGATCAGGAAGGTGCGGACCAGCCAGAGCGGAATCCGGTACGAGCGCGAGCGGACGGCACCGTCCTTGTGAATCAGGATGGTGACCGCCTGGCGCGGCGGCTTCATCCGTCGAAGGGAGCGCCCAGGATCAACTCCAGCACCCGTGCAAGATCTTCGTTGGAGTAGTAACTGATCGACAGCAGTCCCCTGCCCTTCCGCTTGGCGGTCAGCTTGACGTCGGTGCCCAGGCGCTGGCGCAATGCCTGTTCTACCTTGCGCGCGGCGGCCGACGCCGGCGTGGTGGACTGCGCCGTCGCTTTCGATCGCCGCGCCGGAATGCCGCCGCGAACCTGGTCCTCCATCTCGCGCACCGACCAGCCTCCCGCAACGGCCCGCTCCGCCATCTGGAGAATCGGCTTGGCATCGCCCAGCGAAAGCAGCGCGCGCGCGTGACCCTCGGAGAGCTGCCCGGTGTGTACCATGGTCAGCACGTCCTCCGGGAGTCGCAGCAGGCGCAACGCGTTTGCCACGGTCGAGCGGTCCCGTCCCACCAGCCGGGCCACCTCGCCCTGGCTCACACCGAATTCCTCGACCAGGCGACTGTAGCTCTGGGCTTCTTCGACCGCGCTCAGCTGATCGCGCTGGAGGTTTTCGATCAGCGCCAGGGTCAGCAGGGTGCGGTCGTCCACGTCCTTGACCACCGCCGGAATCTTCTGCCAACCCAGTCGCTGCACCGCGCGCCAGCGCCGTTCCCCGGCGATGAGCTGGTACGACCCGTGACTGGCCCGTACCACGATCGGCTGCAGCAGGCCGGAGGCCTGGATCGACGCCGCCAGCTCGTTCAGCGAGGGCTCGTCGATCTCGTGACGCGGCTGATAGGGATTGGGGCGAATCGAGGAGACGGCAAGCTCCAGCAGGTCTCCGGAGCGCTCCGCCTGTTCCTTGCTGATTGGTCCCAGCAGCGCCTCCAGTCCACGACCCAGCCGGCGGGTTTCGGTCATGCTCCGACCTCCGGGACAGCCGGTGAGACATCGGCCGGCGGTGGGACTCCCACTCGGCGCACCAGCTCCTGGGCCACCGCGAGGTAACTGCGCGCACCAACCGATTGGATATCGTAGAGCAGGATGGGCTTGCCGTAGCTGGGGGCTTCCGCCAGCCGGATGTTTCTCGGGATGACGGTCTTGAACATCCGCTGGTCGAAATACTCCTTGGCATCCTCCGCCACCTGGCGGCAGAGATTGAGTCGGGAGTCGTACATGGTCAGCAGGACCCCATCGATCGCGAGAGCCGGATTGAAATTCTGTTGTACCAGCTTCACGGTGTTGAGCAGCTGGGAGATTCCCTCGAGGGCGTAGTACTCACACTGGATGGGAATGATGATGCCGTCTGCGGCGGTCAGCACATTAAGCGTAAGAAGACCGAGCGAGGGCGGGCAATCAATCAGCACGAAATCGTACTGGCCGACGACGTCTTCAAAGGCGCGGCGCAGACAGCTTTCCCGGTTCGCGCGCTCCACCAACTCCAGCTCGGCGCCAACCAGGTCCTGGGTAGCGGGGACGATCTGCAGCGCGGGAAGATGGGAATCCTGCAGGATAATGTCGCTGAGACGGCGCCCGTCGATCAGGGCATCGTAAAGAGAGAAACGCACCTGGTCACGGGCAACGCCTACTCCACTCGTGGCGTTGCCCTGGGGATCGGCATCGACCAGGAGAGTTCGCTTTTCGGCAATCGCGAGGGAGGCAGCCAGATTCACCGCCGTGGTGGTCTTACCGACTCCACCCTTCTGATTGGCTATGGCGATGACACGCGCCATGTTTCTACCTAACTCGTTGTGTAGTATTAGATTACATACGAATAACTGATGGAGGCACACTCCGACGTGTTCCAGCGGTCAATATAGGTTATTTCGTGGAATCGGCAAACTTGGGGTGTTTCACGTGAAACAGGAGAATTCGTCGAGTCTACGCGGTTTCCCTCCAACGCAGAACCTCCAGCACCAGCCCCTGCAGGTCGCTGGGCGAGATCCCGGGAATGCGACTCGCCAGACCAAGGGTGATGGGTCGCTGACGGTCCAGCTTCTCTCGGCCCTCGTAGGAGATTGACTGGAAGGTCCGGTACGGAAGATCCTGAGGGAGCTGAAAGGTGTCGAGTTTTTCGAGTCTCCGAACGTTTTCCCTTTCCCGAACGATGTAACCCTCATACTTGATCTCTGTTTCGGCCCAGGCTATCGCCGAGGGAGCTGCCTCGAAACCGCACGCCGACATCATGGGAGCCAGCTCGGTCCCCGGCCGCCGGACCAGCTCAGCGATCCGCACCGACTGCTGGACCGGACCCCCCAGGGAGTCGAGGAAACCATTGGCCAGCTCCGGAGAGATTGAAGTCCTGGTGGCAAACTCCTTCACCCCATCCTCTTCTTCCAGCCGTCTGGTCGCTACCTCCAACTCGGCTGCGCTCAACAGTCCCAGCCGTGATGCCGTCGGAAACAACCGGCGGAGCGCATTGTCCTGCCGCAGCAGTAAACGATACTCGGCCCGCGAGGTAAAGAGCCGATAGGGTTCGTCCACGCCCCGAGAGATCAGGTCATCGATCAGGACCCCGATGAACGCGTCGCCCCGGCCCAGAATCAGAGGCTCCACATCGAGGGCGCTCGCCGCGGCATTGATTCCGGCGATGACACCCTGGCCGGCCGCCTCTTCGTATCCCGTCGTCCCATTCACCTGGCCGGCGAGGAAGAGGCCCTCGATCTGGCGCACCTCGAGCGTCGGACGCAGCTGGGTGGGTGGGAAATAGTCATACTCGATCGCATAGCCGGCGCGCGTCATCTCTACTCGCTCCAGCCCCGGTACCCGTCGCAGAAAATCCAGCTGAACCTGGGGTGGCAGCGAGGTAGACAGACCGTTCACATACATCTCGCTCGTATCCAGACCCTCCGGCTCGAGAAAGACCTGGTGCCGAGCGGCGGCGGGAAACTTGACGATCTTGTCTTCGACGGAAGGGCAGTACCTCGGACCACGACCACTGATGGCTCCGCCGTACAACGCGGACTCCTTCAGGTGTCGCAGGATGATTTCCTTGACCGCTTCACCCGCCCAGGTCAGGTAACAGGGCAGCTGTCGCGGGTGAGTGTTCTGTTCAAGAAATGAGAACCAGTATGGATCCGGATCTCCATCCTGCCGCTCGAGCTGACTCAAGTCCACCGTCCTTCCATCGATCCTTGGCGGCGTTCCCGTCTTGAAGCGTCCGACTGTAACACCAGCATCCACAATCACTTGCGACAATTCTACCGATGGCGCCTCCCCCGCCCTTCCGGCCGGGATCTGGGTGTCGAGTCCCATGTGGATCCGGCCCCGAAGGAAAGTGCCGGCAGTGATGATCACCGAACGCGCGCTGAACGAACGACCTTCGCGAGTTCGTACCCCCGTCACCCGAGTACCCGACATCAGCAAACCCGCCACCGTTCCCTGGAGGAAGGAAAGACCCGGCTGCCGTTCGAGAAGCGATCGCACCGCGCGGCGATACAACCCGCGATCGCATTGGGCGCGTGGGGACCACACCGCAGGTCCCTTGGAGCGGTTGAGCATGCGGAACTGAATCCTGGAGAGATCGGTCGCCTTCCCCATGATCCCGCCCATCGCGTCGACTTCGCGCACCACGGTGCCCTTGGCAATGCCGCCGATGGCGGGATTGCACGACATCTGGCCGATGGTCTCGAGATTCTGGGTAAGCAGCAGGGTCCTGGCGCCACGACGGGACGCCGCCGATGCGGCCTCCGCACCGGCGTGCCCACCCCCGATCACAATGACGTCAAAACGGTCCATCGGAGAAAACTACACTGCGGGAGACCTTCTCGTCATCCGGTGCGGATCCAGTGGAATAATTCCTTGAGCGAGGGCTTCTTGCCGTACATCAGGATGCCAACCCGGTAGATCCGGCCGGCGATCCAGGCCACGCCGAACAATCCGAGCACCGTGATGGCGAAGGAGAGCGCGACTTCGTAGAGCGGAATGGAGGTCAGCGAAAACCGCACCGGCATGACGATCGGCGCGAAAAAAGGGATCAGGCTGAACACCCTGGCGAGCGAGCCGTTGGGATCGTTCAGCAGCGAGAAAATACTGAAAAAGGCGGTGGCCACCAGCACGGTCACCGCGGTGCTGGCCTGCTGCGCCTCCTGCATCGTGTTGCACATGGCGCCGACCGCTGCGTAGAGGCCGGCGAACAGGAAGAACCCGACCGTGAAGAAAGCCAGGAAAACGATGAGCAGGGCAGGGCTGATGGAGGGCAGCGGCATCTGGGTAACCGAGCCCGGCGGCATGTGGAACAAGCCGGCGATCGCCGCGGCATTCGAGGTCAACAGCATCGCGCTTCCCACCCAGATTCCCAGCTGGAGCAGGCCCACCGCGCCTACGCCTACGACCTTCCCCGCCATCAGCTGGAACGGTGTCAGGCTTGAGGCCAGCACCTCCATGATCCGGTTGCTCTTCTCCTCCAGCACCGAGCTCATGACCTGGATCCCGTAGATCAACAACGCAAGGTAGAGGATAAAGGCCATCGCGTAGGCGAGCAGGAACGACGAGGCCCCGCTCTCCCCGGTGAGCCGGCCTTCGCTGACCTTGGAAGTCTCCAGCTGGACCCGGCCGCTGGCCGCCTCCCGCACCAGCACCGGATCCACCCCTCGGCGCTGCAGCCGCTCGGTCAGAAGGACACCCTGGGTGATGTTCTCCAGTGTCGTCATGTCACTGGGGCTACCAACATTGTCTCCCAGGTATTTGACGACGCCGGTTTCGACCCCGGAGTCGGTCGCAATGAGCAGCCCATCGAGCCGATGCACCGTGTCCCGAGCCAGGCCGGTGAGCGGGACCAGCGAATCCTGCACGGCCTGCACCCTGCCCTGGGCGGGAATACGGATGACCTCATACCGGGGCTTGGCCTCGGCACCGTTGCCGCGGCGAGACTCGGAGAGCCCGCGCTCCAGCGCCTGGCCAAAATTCCCCCCGGCGCCGTCGATCACGACGACCCGCTTCGCTTCGGAATCCCGGCTGCTCATCAGGATGGGCATGACCATCAGGAAACCCATGAGGATCGGGCCCAGGATGGTGCTGATCACGAAGGCCTTTGACTGCACCCGGGTCTGGAACTCCCGGCGGATGACCGCCCAGAGTTTATGCATGGTGGGCTTCGCTCGCGATCGGGGTGGCTGCCGCCGCGCCGACCTTGGCGATGAAGATTGACTCGAGGGAAGGCTCTACCACCTCGAAGCGGACCAAACCTACTCCGGCATCGACCAGCGCCTTCAGCAACCGGCCGGCTTCCGCGCCTGGAGCCAGCTCGACTTCGGCCGTGGAACCGGAATCGTCCACCTTGGATACCAGGGTGCGGTCCTGGAGAATCGCAGCCGCCGCCCTGCCGCCGCCGTTGCTGAAGCCAAGTGCGACGTTGCGCTTGCCGTAGCCCCGCTTGATCTCAGTGAGAGAACCGTCCAGCACCTTTTCTCCCCGCGCGATAATGGCGATCCGGTCGCACATCTTCTCGGCCTGCTCCATGATGTGAGTCGAAAACATTACGGTCCGGCCCGACCGCGCGATCTCGACCACCACGTCCTTCATCACCTGGCTGTTGACCGGATCGAGGCCGCTGAACGGTTCATCCAGGATCACCAGCTGGGGATCGTGCAGCAGCGTGCCGATGAACTGCACCTTCTGCTGCATCCCCTTGGAGAGATCCTCGACTTTCTTGCTGGTCCAGTCGTGCAGACCCAGCCGCTCCAGCCACTGCTTCGCCTTCTGGATGGCAACCTTGCGTTTCATGCCCTTGGTCTCCCCCAGGAAGGCGAGGTGGTCAACTACTTTCATCTTCTTGTATAACCCGCGCTCCTCCGGCAGAAACCCGATCTGCTCCGAGTACCCCCGGCCGGTCTTTCGGCCATCGAACAGAATCACCTTTCCTTCGTCAGGAACGATGATGTTCATGATCATGCGAAGGGTCGTCGTCTTGCCGGCGCCATTGGGACCGAGAAGGCCAAAAATGCCGCCGCTCGGCACCTCCAGCGAAAGCTCTCGAACGGCGACATGACCGGAAAATCGCTTGGTCACCCGTTCGAGCTTCAGGATGGGTTCACTCATGTGGTGGGATTCTTTGGGCTATTGTGTTCCAGGTTCGGCACTGAGAGGAGTAATAGACGCTACCACTGCATTGTTGATAGTAACCTGCGGTCGATCCACCCGGATTCCAAACTTGTTCGTTCTGGCCAGGAACTCCGGAGCGGTTCCATCCCGCGCCGCGTCAAAGGCGCTTACGCCAAGCATCCGCACCCCGGCAGCATCCACCGAGTCAAACCGGCCGACCAGGATCTGCTGATCGGTAGTGCGAAGAACCACGGTGATCCCGTGCAGCTCGTGATGACCGGGGTGAAATACGTGCCCGCTCACGGCTGGGTTCCAGCCTGGACGGACTCCCCGCAGTAGCGATCGAAGGCAGCCACCAGATCGGCGGCTACCGCCTGGGGTGCGCGCCCCTCGATCATGTGGCGGTGGACCATGTACACCGGCTCGCCATCGCGCAACAACGCAAACGAAGGCGAGCTCGGCTGGTATTCGGAGAAATACTGACGGGCCCGGTTGGTCGCATCGGTGTCCTGTCCGGCAAAAACCGTGACCGTCGCCTGGGGCACGACCTTGTGCTTGAGGGCGGCGCGAAGGGCGGGCCTCGCGTTTCCGGCGGCACAGCCACAAACCGAGTTCACGAACACCAGCGTGATGCCCTTGGAGTCGCCCAGGGCCTGGTCGACCTCGGTCACCGTTTTCAATTCCTTCACTCCCATGCTTCGCACTTCCTCGCGCATCGGCGCAACCAGTCGTTCATCGTACGGCATATTGAACACTCTCCATCAGGGTTTGAGTTCGGTTTCCCTGCTACTGGCCTTGATCGCGCTCTGCAGCGCATGCCAGGCCATGCTGGCACACTTGACCCGGCTGGGAAACTCCGCGACACCGGAGAACACCGTCAGTTTTCCGAGTCGTTCCCGGGGAACCTCCGGTCCCAGCTCACCGGTGACGAGCTCGTGAAACAGCCCGTAGAGCTGCTCCACCTCGGCCAGCGACTTGCCCTTGATCGCGGTGGTCATCAGGGAGGCCGAGGCCGTGGACAACGCGCAGCCTTCTCCCTGGAAGCTCACATCGGCGATCTGGTCCCCGTCCAGCTTCACCCACACGGTGACCTTGTCGCCACAGAGTGGATTGTACCCATCCGCCCGGCCATTGGCTTCATCCAGGGCGCGGAAGTTTCGCGGGTTCCGGTTGTGGTCGAGGATGACGCTCTGATACAGCTGGGCGAGATCGGACACTCAGCCGAACACTTCCCGCACCCGGGCGATCCCCCGCACCAGTGCGTGGACATCCTCAGGGAGGTTGTAAAACGAGAAGGAAGCCCGGACGGTTCCCGTCAGCCCGAGGTGGTCCATCAGCGGCTGGGTACAGTGATGACCGGCCCGCACCGCGATACCTTCCTGGTCCAGGATGGTCGCGACATCGTGGGGATGGGCCCCGTCTATCGTGAAGGAAACGACGGCCATCCGCTCCCGGGGAGTCCCGACCAGGCGGACCCCCGGAGTCGCACCCAGTTGTTCCAGCGCGAGCTGGACCAGCCGGTTCTCATAGGCCTCAACCGTGTCCATCCCCAGATCTTCCAGGTAGTCCGCCGCCGCCGCCAGGCCGATGGCCTGGGCGATGGGCGGAGTCCCGGCTTCAAACCGGCCCGGTGGCGGAGCGAACGTGGTCCGGGCGGCGGTCACCCGTTCGATCATACCGCCCCCGACCTGGTATGGGGGCATGGATTCCAGCAGCTCCCGGCGACCATACAGCACACCGATTCCAGTGGGCCCCAACATCTTGTGGCCGGAGCACGCCAGGAAATCGCAGCCCAGGGCCTGGACATCCACCCTGGTATGGGGAATCGACTGCGCCGCATCGAGGACAACGACCGCCCCCGCCTGGTGGGTCAGCTCCGCGATCCGGCGAACCGGGTTGACGGTCCCCAGCGCATTAGACACATGGGTCAGCGCGACGATCCGGGTGCGGGATGTGAGTAACTGGGAGAACCGCTCGAGGTCGAGATCGCCCGATCCATCCACCGGCGCAACCTTGAAGATGGCCCCCGTCTGCTCCGCCACCAGCTGCCAGGGAACAAAGTTGGAATGGTGCTCCATGACGGTGACCAGAATTTCATCACCGGGGCAAAGCCGGGGCCGGGCAAAAGCCTGGGCGACGAGGTTCACGGCGTCGGTGGTTCCGCGGACGAAGACGATCTCTTCGGGCGATTCGGCGCCGAGGAAGCGCTGGATGCGTTTGCGAGCGGCTTCGTAACCGTCGGTCGCCCGTTCGCTCAACTGGTGGACGCCGCGATGAATGTTGGCGTTGTCGCCGGTGTAGAAGCGGCTCAGGGCCTCGAGCACGGCCGTGGGTTTCTGCGAAGTGGCGGCGTTGTCGAGATAGACCAGCGGCCGACCGTGGACCCGGGATGCCAGGATCGGAAAATCCCCCCGGACCCGCGCGACGTCGAGCGCGGGAACGAGGGGATTGGCCTGGACTACCGTGGTCGCCGGCACCTTACACGACGGGAAAATCCAGCCGCTGGAAGACCAGCCGCTCGAGCCGATGCCGGATCTCTTCGTGGGGGATGGTGCTCAGCACGTCCACCGCGAAACCGTAGGTCAGCAGCTTCCGCGCGAGGCTCTTCCGGATGCCCCGGCTTTCGAGATAAAAAACCGCGAGGTCATCGAGGCGACCCACCGTCGCGCCGTGAGTGCACTTCACGTCGTCAGCAAAGATCTCCAGTTGGGGCTTGGTATCCACCTTCGCCCCGTCGCTCAGCAGCAGGTTGTTGTTGGTCTGCTTCCCATCGGTTTTCTGGGCGACGGCGCGGACATACACCTTGCCGTTGAACACGGCGTGCGAAGTGCCATCCAGCACACCCTTGTAGATCTCCCGGCTGGTGCAATTGGGCTGGGCATGCTCGATCCTGGTCTGGTGATCGACATGCTGAGTACCGTGCAGCAGGTATAGTCCGTTCATGCTGCAGTCGGAGCCCGTCCCGTCCATGATGGAGTAGATATTGGCCCGGGCCAGGGCGCCACCCATGGCGAGGGAGAACGACCGGAAACGGGTGTCCCGGCCCTGGCGGGCTTCGACGGTCGCGATATGAAATGCCCGCTCGCTTTCCCGCTGGATCCGGATGTGCTCCACCGCGGCGTTGTCGGCCAGGGAGATCTCGGTCACCGCGTTGGTGAAGTACTGCGCATCGGCCGGCCCCGAATAGCTCTCGATGACCGTGGCCTCGGAAGATTGCTCGGCGATGATCAGAACGCGGGGATAGGAAACCGTGGGCTGCTCCTCCGGCAGCGAGAGGTACAGGAGGTGCAGCGGCTTCAAGGCTTGCTGGCCCGACCGGATCCGGATCAGGGTGCCGTCGGTGAACAGGGCGGTGTTGAGCGCGGTGAACCCGTTCTGCGTGAAGCCGGCGACCTGGCCCAGGGTCCGGGGCAGGTCGGGCTCGCCGCGGCGGAGCGCCGGCGCCAGGGAGGTCACACTGAAGCCGGCATCATTCACGTCGGAGAGCGACGGCACCAGGTAACCGTTCACAAACACCAGCTCGGTGGTATTGGGGAGCCTGAGTCCATCGAGCAGCTCCGCAGGCACAGGCCGGCTGCCTGGGGCGCCGGCCCGGGCGAAGGTAGCCTTGGTAATGGGCGCGACCGAGGTGAAGCGCCAATCCTCGTTCCGGGTGGTGGGGAGACCGATCGCGTTGAACCGGTCCCACGCGCTCTGCCGAAGCGCGACCAGCCAGGCGGGCTCATTGCCGGCCCGGAGCGGGGCGGCCGTTTCCAGCTCTTCCAGGAAAGTGGCGGTCACGCGGCGGCTTCCTCCAGCCACTCGTAGCCCCGGGCCTCGAGCTCGAGCGCCAGCTCCTTGCCGCCCGACTTCACGATGCGACCCTGGGACAGGACGTGGACGAAGTCCGGCACGATGTAATTGAGCAGCCGCTGGTAATGGGTGACGACGACGATGGCGTTGTCGGGGCGGCGCAGCCGGTTCACGCCCCCGGCCACGACGCGCAAGGCGTCGATATCGAGACCCGAGTCGGTTTCGTCCAGGATGGCCAGCCGGGGCTGCAGCACCGCGAGCTGGAGAATCTCGTTCCGTTTCTTCTCGCCGCCGGAAAAGCCCTGGTTCACCGGCCGGCGCAAGACGTCCTGGTCCCATTCGACCAGCTTGAGCTTCTCATCCATCAGGTCGGCGAAATCGAGCGGATCCAGCTCCTCTTCGCCCCGCGCCTTGCGAATCTCGTTATATGCCGAGCGCAGGAAATACCCGTTGGTGACCCCGGCGATCTCGACCGGATACTGGAAGGCCAGAAACACCCCGTTCTGGGCCCGGACTTCGGGCTCCATGTCCAGCAGGTCCTTGCCGTCATAGCTGACGCTGCCGCCGGTGACCTGGTAGCCGGGATGCCCGGCCAGCACCTGGGCCAGCGTGCTCTTCCCGGAACCGTTGGGCCCCATGACCGCATGGACCTCGCCGGCATTCACCGTGAGGTTGATCCCCCGAAGAATTTCCGTGTCACCGGCATTGGCCTTCAGATCTCTAATCTCTAGCACAGTCATCTCCGTTATTGCGTATCATCCCACACTACCTTCGAGGCTCACACCCAGGAGTTTTTGTGCTTCAACCGCGAACTCGGTGGGCAGATTGAGGAACACTTCCTTGCAGAATCCGTTCACGATCATCGAGATCGCGTTTTCCGTATTGAGACCCCGCTGCTTGCAGTAGAAGATCTGGTCCTCCCCGATCTTGCTGGTGGAGGCTTCGTGCTCTACTGAGGCGGTGGAGTTCTGGACATCGATATAGGGAAAGGTGTGGGCGCCGCACCGGTTCCCGATCAGCATGGAATCGCACTGGGTGTAGTTCCGCGCCCCGCTCGCCCGGGGCAGCACCTTCACCTGGCCGCGATAACTGTTGTTGCCCTGCCCCGCCGAAATGCCCTTGGAAACGATCGTGCTGCGGGTGTTCTTCCCGATGTGGATCATCTTGGTGCCGGTGTCGGCCTGCTGGTGCTTGTTCACCACGGCCACCGAATAGAACTCGCCGACTGAATCGTCGCCCTGGAGAATGACACTGGGGTACTTCCAGGTGATCGCCGAGCCGGTCTCCACCTGGGTCCAGGAAATCTTGGCCCGGGCGCCGGCGCACTTCCCCCGCTTGGTAACGAAGTTGTAGATCCCGCCCCGCCCCTGGTCGTCGCCGGCGTACCAGTTCTGCACCGTGGAGTACTTGATGGTCGCCCCTTCGAGGGCGATCAGTTCGACCACCGCGGCATGCAGCTGGTTGGTGTCCCGCTTGGGCGCGGTGCAGCCTTCCAGGTAGCTCACGTAGGCGCCCTCATCGGCGATGATGAGGGTGCGCTCGAACTGGCCGGTATCCGCGGTGTTGATCCGGAAGTAGGTCGAGAGCTCCATGGGGCAGCGCACGCCCTTCGGCACGTAGACAAAGGAACCGTCGCTGAACACCGCGGAATTGAGGGCCGCGAAAAAGTTGTCGTTATAGGGGACCACCGAACCGAGATACTTCTCGATCAGCTCGGGGTGTTCCCGCACCGCTTCGGAGAAGGAGCAGAAGATGACGCCGTGCTCCGCCAGTTTTGCCTTGAAGGTGGT
>JBDTTZ010000516.1:0-19007 GCA_040008015.1 Gemmatimonadota bacterium | reverse complement strand
GGATGACGCCGATGCCCTTCTGGTGCAGGTAGTCGATGAGGTACATCAGGTCCTGCGGCGTGCCGTAGCGGCTGGTCGGGGCGTAGAACGAGGTGATCTGGTATCCCCACGAGCCGTAATAGGGGTGCTCCATGATCGGCATCAGCTCAACGTGGGTGAAACCATTCTCCAGCACGTACTCCGCCAGCTGGGGCGCGACTTCGCGATAGGTGAGATGGCGGTTACCCTCTTCTTCCACCCGGCGCCAGCTGCCGAGGTGGACCTCGTAGACCGAAATCGCGGACTGGTGGGCCGGCCGCGCCGGGCGCGCTTTCATCCACTCGGCATCTCCCCACGCGTAGTCCAGGTCCCACACCACGGAAGCGCGATTGGGAGGCAGCTCACTGTGGAAGGCAAAGGGGTCGGCCTTGTCCACCGTGTAGCCGCCGATCAGGGATACGATGTGGTACTTGTAGTGCGCTCCTTTACCGACGCCCGGGATGAACCCCTCCCATATGCCCGAGGAGCCGCGCGCCACCAGGGGATGCGAGGTGGTGCTCCAGCGGTTGAAGCTGCCCATGACGCTGACCGTCCTGGCGCTGGGGGCCCAGACCGCAAAACCGGTCCCCGCTTCTCCGTCCACGACCCGGAGATGCGCTCCCAGCCGTTCGTGCAGGCGGAAATGGCTGCCTTCATTAAAGAGGTAGAGATCCTGGTCGCCCAGCAGGCTGGCGCCGTCCTGGTCGCTGGCCGGCGGCCTGTCTTCGGGAAGGGATACGATTGCCGCTGCTGCAGCTTTCTTCTTGCGCGGTTTGCGCGGTTTGCGCGGTGCTGGCGTCATTCCTCTCCTCTTCCGGAACCATTGATCCGGAACATAACGCCAGAAGGACCAGGAACTAAGGACTGAGAACTGAGGACTAAGGACAAGGACTAGGGACAAGGACTAAATGACCTGATCCTGGGGCCTTAGTCCTCAAACCTCAGTCCTCAGTCCTCAGTCCTTCGTCTTCGGCGATTCGTACATATTGCCGGTTCGCTCCCCGCATCAACGACCCGAAAGCGGCCACCATGTCCGGGTCGAAATCGGTGCCGGCTCCCTCCTCCAGGTAGGCCAGCGCCACCTCGCTTTCCCACGCGTCACGGTAGGGCCGGTTGGTGCAGAGGGCGTCGTACACATCGCAGACGTGGACCAGGTTGCTTGCCGCGTGGCATCCCCGGTGGTAGGTGAAACTGGGATATCCCTGGCCGTTCAGCAGGATGTGGTGCTCATACGCCACCACCGCCGCGAGATCCAGGTCCTGTTCCCGGGCCAGGAGAATCCGGGCCCCGTCCACCGGATGCAGCTGCATCACCTTCCGCTCTTCCGGCGTGTAGGGTCCCACCTTGTTCAGCACTTCGATCGGGACCCGCACTTTCCCCACGTCATGCAGCAGCCCGGCCATTCCAAACGCGCGGACATCCTTGGGGTTCAGACCCAGCTCCTCCGCCACCCCCATGGCCAGCACCGCGACGTTGGCCGAGTGGGTCGTGGTGTATTGATCGTACTCCTTCAGCTGAAGCAGCGGGAGCAGCACACCGGCATCCCGGTGCATCGCCATGGACAGTGATCGCACCACGGCCTCGGCTTCGACCAGCGGGATGCGGTCGTGCTCCGAGACCTCCTTGTGCAGGTACTGAATGGTTTCGGTTTCTGCCTGGAGATTGAACGCCATCGTCGCGGTGGTGACGGTGCGCATCAGCTCTGAGGTGGTGGCCCCCGCGACCCGGATCGCCCCGAAGCGGATGCTGGGCCGCCCGGTCTGCCGGGCTTCGCTGGTGTCCTGGGAGACACCGTTGATCCGGTCCAGCGTATTGGCCATGAATTCTTCGAACTCGTCCCGGGCCACCGGCGCGGTAAACTCCAGCCGCTCCACCCCGGCGCCGGCCAGTCGGGTAGTCCAGGGCCACCCGATCAGCTCGGTGAGAACCAGTTTCCCCTCGATGACTTCGTTGCCCACGAACGAGTACTTGACGGCCGGCTGTTCCTCCAGCAGCAGCAGCAGCTTGTCATACGCGTTGTCCACCACCCGCTCCCGGGCCGGATGGCCCCGGGGATACAGCAGCATGGATGAAAGGCACTGGCCGATCGAGATCAGGGTAGCCACGGATGTGCTCATGGGGTGGTCTCGATCCGGATCGCAGCGCGCACGGCATCATCCCGGCTCTGCCCGGCAAGCCGCAGCACCTCGAGTGCCGCGGGGTCCTCCGGCCAGGTCGTGGCCAGCACCGTAACCGCGGCCAGCAGCTCGGCACTCCGCGGAACCAGCCGGTGAGCCCGGAACCACCGGCGCTTGGCAAGGGCCATCTCGATCAGGCAGGCGCGGGCCTGCGCGGTTTTGACCTGGCCCAGCGCTCGAATCGCCTGGACCCGGATCTCGGAAGGCCACTCCCGGCGTCGTGCCACCGCGATAATCGCGGAGCCGCAACCGGGCGGAAGCCGTTCGGTCGCAATGGTGAGCCCGATGGTGACGATCTGGGGATCCGAATCGCGGACCGCCTGCTGCACCGCTTCGTTGTAGAGATCCGGGATGTTCCACGCCAGCTTCAGCGCCTCGCGCCGGACCCGGGGATCGGTGTGGGTGCAGTAGGGAAGGGGCGAGAACCCGGGCGGCAGGGCGGGGAGGGTGCCGAGCAGGCCGAGCAGATTGCGCTGCACATACCACGCGGCATTGGGCAGCCGGTCCACGATCAAGGGGCCGATATCCGGCATCCGGCGGAGCCAGGTGACCAGCCGCCGGCGGACCGAGCGGGACTCCGCGATCACCAGCGCATCGAGCATGGGGGTTGCCGCCTTGGAGCCCAACCGGACGATCAGCTCCTCGACCGCGTCGGCTTCCAGGTCGTCATGGCTCAGCAGGTGTTCCAGCGCCGCTGGAGTCGCGAGATGGCCCCAGATCGCCTCCACCGCCGCCGAGGGCTTGCTCTCCCGGAGCAGCTCCAGCAAGGTCCGCACTTCGCCGCGATCGAGCAGCTCGTTGAGCGCGTCGCGCAGCATGCCTCCCACGACTCCGATTTCGAGGCTCATCTGCACGATGCGCAGCGCGGCCTGCTCCTGCGGAAGCTCCCGCGCCGGGGCTGCCCGGCTCTCGGCTACCCGGTCGAGGAGGCCGGTATGTATGCGAGGATTGGGATTCTCCAGCGTCCAGTCGTCGAGCAGCCTCCGCACCGTCTCCCGCACGGCCACGTCCGCCTCGGCGCGCACCCGCTGGGGTCCGTCGGCCGTGGCCTGGAGCGCGAGCTTGTTGAGCATTCGTAGCAGGGTGTGGGACATCGTGTGGCCGGCCGCGTTCGCCGCCGCCTGGAGGATCATCACCACGGTGTTGACCGGAAGCTCGTGATTGACCATCGAGACTAGCTCCTGCCGCTGCTCCAGCGTCGAACCGAGCGCCAGGAGCCGTTCGAGCGTCTCGCTGTCGAGTGCTCCCAGCAGTTCGCTGAACCGGGCGGTGAGTGGGGCAACTTCCCCTGCTGGCGCGCGGGGGATTTCGCGGCCCAGCTGGAGCAGGTACTCTACGATGACCCGGTCGTACTGCACATCCTCCCGGCGCTGGGCGATGGCCTTGGCCACCTGGGACGCGTCGACGCCGGGGTCGCTCGCGGCCTCCTCGCCGATCAGGGCGGCCGCGGCCAGGGCCATCCAGAGCCGCTGCGGGGTGCTGGTCTCCGACAGTCCGGACTCCGATGCAAACCCGATCCCCGCGTCCCCGTCCTTCGCCAGCCGGAGCTGGTCGTAAGTCTGGCCATCGAGCTTGATGTGCGCCCACCGCTGCTGGTACAGCTCCGACTCGAGACCCAAGGGCTTCTCGGACCGGCGCGCCGCGGCGATCTCCTCGACCAGGTCCTCCAGCTCGTGCGGGCCGACCCCGCGCCAGAATCGCACCGCTCCCAGCTGCTGCCGGTGCAGCTGGTGGGCGAGATCCCGCAGGACGGCGTGGTTGGGGTCGGTGAAAACACCATCAATGAGCAGCCGGTCCCCCGCGACGCCGACGGCAAAGGTCTCCCGGTCGAGCAGGAGGGTATTGAGCCGAAACACCGTCGCGCTGGCCGCCGAAGTGAGAACCGGGTGATTGGCGGGGTAGGAACCGTGCTGATGGATGTAAATGGAAAACTGGACCAGAAATGCCGAGACTTCAGGGGACAGTACCGTCCGCACGCCAGGGGCGTGCGTCACAAATGACTACGGCGGTCTGGGGAGTGCCCTCGCATGGGCCTTTTTGATTGTCGGGGAGCCTTGACTAATGTATCGTCCTTCCGGTCTACGTCAAATAATTGCAGATGTTTCCGTGAGGTAACTGTGAGATATCTTGACACCCATTGAGCTAGGTTTGATCCTCGTCGCTGCCGCGGTGGGCGGCGCCGTCAACGCGATCGCGGGAGGCGGAACTCTCATCACGTTCCCCGCGATTGTCGCGCTGGGAGTACCTCCTCTCGTTGCCAACGCCACCAGCACGGTCGCGCTCTGGCCGGCCGCGGTGGGGAGCATGTGGGGCTACCGCCGGTTCCTGGCGGATGTCAGGCCGTGGGTCATTCGGTTCGCGTTGCCCAGCCTGCTCGGTGGCGCCCTGGGCGCCTGGCTGCTCCTGCATACCACGGCCAGGGCTTTCGACCGTATCGTGCCCTTCCTCGTCCTGGCCGCAACCCTGCTGTTTTTGCTGCAGGAGGTCCTGGTCAAGCGGCGACGGACGTCCGAGCCAACGGATGAGCTTGTCCCGGACGGCTCCCGCTGGTGGTTCCTCGGTGCGCAGTTCCTGGTGGGAGTCTACGGAGGCTACTTCGGCGCCGGAATCGGAATCCTGATGCTGGCGGTGCTTGGATTCATGGGGTTCGTCAACATCCACACGATGAACGGGCTCAAGAACTGGGGCGGTCTCCTTATGAACGCCGTCGCGGCGATCATGTTTGCGGCGAGCGGAATCGTGAACTGGCAGGTGGCGCTGGCCATGGCCGCCGGGGGAATCGTGGGAGGCTACGGCGGGGCCCGCCTGGCTCAGCGGGTGGGACAGGCCCCGGTTCGCCGGGCCATTACCGTGATCGGGTTCTCCGCGTTCGTGTATCTGATGGTGCGAAACTGGTAATCCTCAATCGCATCTCGGGTGGTTCCAGCTTGTTCGCGCGGGCCGGGATACCCAGGCGGGGAAGGGTGCTTTCCTGCCTTGCTGCCTATAGTCCGAACCAGTAGGTGACCTTCACCGCCAGGATGTTGTCACCCTTGGCGTCGAACAGGGCGTTGAGGTCCCGCCGCAGCTTGAAGTCCCCCACCCCTGCCACGTTCTCCCGTGACTGCTGCCACACCAGGAACAGGGTGGACCCGGGCCGCCACTCCCATCGCAATACGGCGTTGGCGCGCAGCGAGCGGAAGTTGAAGTCCTGGAATCCGATGCTGAACGGCGATCCCCCGTCGCCCGGCGAGACCGAGTCGCCGGCGGCTACCGGCGTGATGCTGCCGCGGTCCTTGCCGTACTCGACGAATCCAAAGGTCCGGGGCGCCTTCAGCTCCTTGAAATGGCTGTAATCGCCGGTGGAGATGAGCGGTTGAAGAAAGAGCTGGAGACTCAGGCGGGGGGTGAAGGTCCAGTTGAGCCGGGTGATCAGCGAGACTTCGGTCTGGTCCAGCCGGCCGAATACATACCGCGCCCCGAACGTACTGGCGCCTGCCGGGTCAGTGACCGTTTGGACGTATTGGGCGCTCTGCCGAGTCTCGGTAATGGCCGGGCCGATCGAAATCCTGGCCGCGGCGGCGGGATGAAAGCTCAGGTCGAAGTTGTACTGGGTCTGTTTCGACCCGCCGGCGTCCCGGTAGTGATAGACGCTGGCGGACGCCTGCGTGGTCCACCGGGAATCCGTGGCGACCTGGGCCGACAAATCCCGACTGGCGGGTGACCGTGCGATCGGCCCGCCCCGGGTGAGCTGGTTGTCATAGGCCGGCGGGGCCAAGTCGCCGCGCAGGAAGAGTGACCAGAAATTCTTGAGGGTAATGGTGCTGATCATCCCGAAGGAGCCGAACAGCAGGTCGCCATCGAAATCCCAGGTGTGATTGGTGAAGGGATAGATCGAGAAGTTGCGGAACAGCTTCCCCGGGGTGTTCTCCTGGTAGATCAACGCGGTGGAGAACGCCCTCCGGTCGGCCGATGTCTCGAAGCCGAGATCGTTAGCCTCGAACCCCGGGCTGGTCTCCTGGTACACCACCGAGCTCAGCCAGTGAACGCCGGCATTGCGCGCCAGCGAGACTTGGAAGGCATGTCCTCCCAGGCTGGTCCGAGTGGGATCTACGGAGAAGCTCTTCGCGTCCGGCCGCTGGTAATACCGGGCGCTGGAGAGCTGAGTCCGGAGGATCGCGCCCGGGCTCCCCTCGACCTGGCTGGTGGCGATGGCGCCATCGAGCGACCAGTTGCGATGGTTCCAGGAATAATTGAAATCGAAGCCGCCCAGGTAGGCCTGCGATCGCAGCAGGTCCTTGAGGGACGGGTCATCCATGCTCCGGTTGACCGCCGTCCCGATCAGCCCCACGGTCAGATTGCCGTCCAGCAGGTCCTTGCGGACCCGGCTCACCAGGTAATTGGTAAGCGGCTCGACGGCGCTGGTGTGCCGGACGCCACCTCCAGCCACGAACCGGGCGTCTTCCGCGGCAGTCACCGCGTCCAGAAATCCCAGCGACCAGCCGCTCGAGGTGCGCCCGCTCAGCTTCGCGGCGGCCCGGATCGAGGTCTGGTTCGGCTGGTCGACAAACGTCGCCTGGGGATCGGTGACGAAGCCCTGGGGCTGGCGGCCGATCCGCCGGGAAAAGAAGAAGCGGGGGAACCCGAAACTGTTGAATGCCCGGATGCCGCCAAACCGGAAGACGTCGGCGCCCTCGACGAAGAATGGCCGCTTCTCCGGAAAGAAAGTCTCGAACGCCGAGAGATTCACCACGGCGGGATCCACCTCGACCTGGCCGAAATCCGGATTGACCGTCGCGTTGAGCGTGATGTCGCTGGTGATTCCGTATTTCAGGTCCACGCCCGCCGAGCCGAACATGTCGGAGCCATCCCGGAACGGGTCGCCGGACGGCGGATGGGTGAACTCCGCCCTGGCCGTTGCATAGGGCAGGATCTCCAGCTGGCGTTGCGACTCCACCCGGCCCAGCCCGGTGAGGTGCCCGTAGCGGTTCACGCCCGCGCTTTCGCGCTTGGGCGTGAAGGCGAAGTAGTCCTGTTCCCCTTTCCGGAAGATGGTGCGGTGAAACTGGATTCCCCAGGTAGCATTGTCCTGCGAGGTGTAATGCAGCTGGGAGAGAGGAATCCGGAGCTCGGCGGTCCAGCCCAACGAGTCGACCCTGGCAGTGTAGTCCCAGACCGGATCCCAGGAGACGTCATCGGATCCGCCCTGCGAGGCGGAGCCCAGGATGGCATCGCGAATCGCGCCGGCCGGATTGATCCGGAAGCTCACGGCGCTCAGGTGATCGTGATAGGCGTCGATCAGGATCTCGAGCTGATCGGATTGCACCTCCTCGTCCCGCCGGGCCAGGGGGGCGCGGATTCCCGAGGGATCCCGGTCGAACAACCGGGCGCCGATATAGATCGCATTGCTGGAGACCAGGACCCGTACCTCGGTGGACTCGGTGGCGGGCAGCCCTTCCTGCGGATCGGTCTGGGTAAACCGGGTGGCCGGCACCGCCTGGCTCCACTCCGGCTCATCCAGCCGCCCGTCGATGTGGATCGGTGACCGGGTTGGCAGGGCCTGGACTGATGGAGCGCGATGAGAGCCGATAGTTACCGAGTCCTGGGCGAAGGCTCGGAGCGCCAGGAGCGAGAGCAACAGGACCAGAACCGTCGGGCGGTGCATGGGCGGCCGGGATGGGGGAAAGAGCGGACGAGGGTGACAGGCATTGGATGGGCCGCCGCTCGCAAAGGTTGCCGAACCTGTCAGCAACGCAGTTCTGTCCATCGCACGAGCGTGGTATGGGTGTCCTCGCAGCGGTTCGACCTCCCTGCAGGCAGGTCTCGAAACAAGAATCCCCGCGGTCGTCTAAGCGATAGCGGGGATTTGGCTTGGTGGGATGGGCCCGGCGAGACTCGAACTCGCGACCTCTTGCTCCGGAGGCAAGCGCTCTATCCAACTGAGCTACGGACCCGTGCGGGGCCAGAATCTGTCCGGGAAGCCGCTGAATCGCAAGGCCTTACATCCGCTGCGCCGCCAGCGTCTGCTCACTCTCCTTTCTGCCGGCCTTGCCCGGTATCATTCCCGGATGCAAGAGTCCTGCTTCACCCCGGGTGCCCGGTGAACTGGCGTCGCTGGGTGCTGGCCGTCCTGGCTGTCGTCACCGTGGGTTTTGCCGTCCATTTCGGCATGACCTTCCCCTGGTCATCGACCCTGCACGCGCTCCAGACCTCGGATTGGCTGCTGCTCACGGCTGCCGCGGTGGCCAATATTGTGTCGCTCGCGGTGAAGGGAGGCGAGTGGTACGTCTTCCTGCGGCGGATTGCACCGGTGCGGTTTGCCACTGCCCAGCTGGCGACCTTCGCCGGTGCTGCCCTGTCCTGCATCACGGTGTCGGTGAGCGGAGACGTGGCCCGCGCCAGTGTAGTCACGACCAGGGGCGAGGTCACCATGGGAGCAGCGGTGGCGTCGCTCATCCTCACCCGGTTCGTGGAGATCATGTCG
Source organism: Gemmatimonadota bacterium (assembly GCA_040008015.1). Classification (GTDB taxonomy): domain Bacteria; phylum Gemmatimonadota; class Gemmatimonadetes; order Gemmatimonadales; family GWC2-71-9; genus DASYPP01. The sequence continues at coordinate 10,349 of JBDTTZ010000516.1, read as the reverse complement.
CTGCTGGTGTTTCTGGCGGTGGCGCTGATCGCCGCTCCCCCCTTTCCTTCCGCCAACCTCATCGGTCTCGGACTCGGCCTGGTCACGGGCGTGGTCTTCCTGGGCTACCGGCGTTTGCCATGGGACCGGATTCGCTCAAGGAGGCTGGGAAAATGGCGGGGACCGCTCATCGAGATGGTGGCCTCGACCGACCGGCTGGGCCTGGTAGCCGCGGTGTTCCTGGCGTGTCTCAACTGGTTGCTGCAATGGGCATCGTTCCATTGGGCCATCGCGGCCACCCACACCCCGGTGCATGCCGCGATTTCGCTGAGCGCACTGGTCGCGGCGAACGCCGCCGGCCTGCTCCGGCTTACGCCGGGGAATTTCGGGGTGCTGCAGGGCTCACTCATCCTGGTGATGGAAGGGTTTGGGGTGCCGGCCGCCTCCGCGCTGGCCGCAGGTGTCGCGCTGCAGGCCATCCAGGTGCTTCCTGAGCTCGCGATCGGCCTCGCCCTCCTGGGGAGTCGGGGTCTCCGCCAGCTGGCCCGGCACAAAAGCGAAGTCGGCGATATGACGTCAACGTTTCAGCAGCGAGACCTTTCAAATTCCCAATGAAGGAAACTGCAGTGCCCGGCTCACTGCATGCTTTCCCCTCTATTGCAGATCAAGAAAAAGCGCCGTAACCTTACGTACTTCGTTCCCACAATCCGGCCTTCGAGGTTCATGCAGCCTACATCCCTGGCGCACACGGCGCGTCGCCTGATCCTCATCGCGGTCTCTCTCGGGTTGCTCTATGGAATGATCGAAGGGCTGGAGTCTTTCGGGCTCTCTTTGCTGCCGGCCGGGCTCTCCTGGTCCAACGGCAACTCGGTTGAGGCCATGATGTTCATGCCGGTGTTCTACCTGGTGGCGTATCTCGCCATCGGACTTCTCCTGCTTCCCTTCGCGCTGCTGATCCGCCGCCCCTGGTGGGACCAGGTCCTGCTCTTCCTGCTGGTGCTGCTCTCGGCCTATCTCGCGGCCCGCAATCAACAGGCGGTGTTTAACAAGTTTGCGAGCGCGGTGCTCGGTCTCGGCATTGCCACGGTCGTGCTCCGCTCCTATCGGAAGCGGCCGGAGCGCTGGAACCGGGTGCTGGTCGGAGGATGTCCCTGGATCGTGGCGACGGCCATACTGCTGATCGCGGGCAGCTTCGTCGGGCTCCGCATCAGCGAATCTCGCAAGCTGTCCCGGCTGGCGGCGGCCGACCGTGCTGCGCCCAACGTGCTCCTGATCGTGCTGGACACCGACCGGGCCGATCACATGTCGGCGTACGGGTATCATCGGCCCACCACGCCCAGCCTGGAGTCGCTCGCCCGCGAGGGGACGCTGTTCGAGCAGGCCTATTCGCCCTCGTCGTGGACCCTGCCGAGTCACGCCTCGATGTTCACCGGCCGGATGAAGCACCAGCTCGAACAGAGCGGCAGAGAGCTGCGCCGGTTGGGGACCCGCTATCCGACACTGGCGGAGCGATTCCAGGCCCACGGGTATGCCACCGCCGGCTTCGTGGCGAACATCTGGTGGGCCAGCCGCCAGTCCGGCCTGAACCGCGGCTTCATCCGCTATGAAGATTTTTACGGGACACTGGGAGACGCGCTGCAGCGCACCGCCATGTTCCGGAACTTTCAGTTCCTCTCGCAGTGGTTCAGTGACGGGTCGGACATCAACGGCCGGAAACACGCCTCCATTGTGAATCGCGAGTTTCTCTCCTGGACCGGCCGGAACAAGGACCGGCCCTGGTTCGCGTTTCTGAATTTCATGGATGTGCACGCCCCGTACCTGCCCCCGGCGCCGTTTGCCGGGAAATTCGGCCCGCTGCGCCCGGAGTTCGAGGCGAAGCGTTTCGACATTGGATGGTGGAAGGAACTGAATTTCGACCCCGATCACATGGCGAATCGAACCGATCGCTACGATGAGAGCCAGGCGTATCTCGATTCCGAGCTGGGAAAGCTGTTCGAGGAGCTGCGCCGCCGGGGTCAGCTGGATAACACCGTTGTGGTCGTTACCGCCGACCACGGCGAGCACCTGGGGGAGCACCAGATCGTTGCCCACGGCGCCAGCCTGTACTCCGAGGAGATCCACGTCCCGCTGATCCTCCGGTTCCCCGGCAAGGTACCGGCGGGTGTGCGAGTTCCCCAAGCCGTGAGCACGACCAATATCGCGGCGACCATTCTCTCGCTGGCCAGCGTGGCCGACACCCAGCTGCCCGGCCGGTCGTTGCTGTTGGGGGTCGATGAGGCCGGGCCCCAGCTGCAGCCGGTCGTGTCCGAGATGTCCAAGGCGGGCGGTAAGGATCCGCCGGAGTGGCCGGGGAGCAAAGGCTGGGTCAGGTCGCTGGTCGCCGACCGCTGGCATTTCATCGTGCTGGAGAACGGCGAACGGAGCCTGTTCGATATCGACCGGGATCCGCTCGAGTTGACCAACCTGGCCGGCACTCCCGAGGGAAGTCCCGTGGCCCAGACGCTTCTCGACCGGCTTTCGGCCATCGTTCCAGCCAGGTAGTCTTGGATCCAGGACCCGAATGCCGGGCTCAAGCAGCTCGGCGTTTCTGTTGCATGGAACCACCGTGTGTTGAGCCTGCCCGCGGTTCCTGGGCATCGGCGTTGCGCTTCCAACCCCTGGGAGACCGGTCGGTCATTAGAAACCTGCAACCAAACTCATCACACCCACATTGGCACCAGACGGATTATTGTAAGAGTCGAGCCCAACGGGGATACGGGATGGCGTTTCGGAAAATTGCGCGGGAACGGACCGGCCCCATCATCGCGCCGGATGAGGCGCTGTGGTACCAGGACGCCGTCATCTACGAGGCGCGGGTCGGCGCGTTCTACGACAGCGATGGAGACGGGATCGGAGATTTTCGGGGTATGGCCGAGAAGCTGGACTACCTCCACGACCTGGGAATCACCGCCATCTGGCTGCTGCCGTTCTACCCTTCGCCGCTCAAGGACGACGGGTACGACATCTCCGACTACACCGATGTCCATCCCGATTGTGGCACCCTGGACGATTTCAAATTGTTTCTCCGCGGGGCGCATCGCCGCGGGATCAAGGTCATCACCGAGCTGGTCATCAACCATACTTCGGACCAGCATCCCTGGTTCCAGCGCGCCCGCCGGGAACCGCCGGGGAGCAAGTTCCGGAACTATTACGTCTGGAGCGACACTCCCGAGAAGTATGTCGATGCCCGGATCATCTTCCAGGACTTCGAGCACTCCAACTGGTCCTGGGACCCGGTCGCCAAGGCGTACTACTGGCACCGGTTCTACGCCCACCAGCCCGATCTCAATTTTGAGAATCCCGAGGTCCGGAAAGGAGTGTTTCGCTTTCTCGACTTCTGGCTCAAGCTGGGGGTGGACGGGTTCCGGCTGGATGCGGTGCCCTACCTCTACGAGCGGGAAGGCACCAACTGCGAGAACCTGCCGGAGACTCATCAATTCCTGCGGGAGCTGAGAAAGCACGTCGATGCCAGGCACCGGAACAAGATGCTGCTGGCGGAAGCCAACCAGTGGCCGGAGGACGCCGTCGCCTTTTTCGGCCAGGGCGACGAGTGTCACATGAATTTTCACTTCCCCCTGATGCCGCGGCTGTTCATGGCGCTGCAGATGGAGGACCGGTTCCCGGTCATCGACATTCTGGCCCAGACTCCGGACCCGCCGCCCAACTGTCAGTGGGCCCTCTTCCTGCGCAACCATGACGAGTTGACCCTGGAGATGGTGACCGACGAAGAGCGGGACTACATGTACCGCTTCTATGCCAACGACGCCCGGGCCCGAATCAATCTGGGGATCCGCCGGCGGCTGGCGCCTCTCCTCGGCAACAACCGGCGAAAGATCGAGCTGATGAACGCGCTGCTCTTCTCGCTGCCCGGGACGCCGGTGATCTACTATGGCGACGAGATCGGGATGGGAGACAACATCTTCCTGGGTGACCGGAACGGAGTGCGCACCCCGCTGCAGTGGAGCTCGGACAAGAATGCGGGATTCTCCCGGGCCAACCCGCAGCGGCTCTACCTCCCGATCATCATCGATCCGGAGTACCACTACGAGAGCGTCAACATCGAGGCGCAGCGCAGCAATCTGAGCTCGCTCTTCTGGTGGATGAAACGGCTGATCGCGCTGCGCCGCCGGTACATCGCCTTCGGTCGGGGCAGCATCAGCTTCCTGCAGCCCGCCAACCGCAAAGTGCTCGCCTTTATCCGGAGGTACCAGGGCCAGGACATTCTGATGGTCGCCAACCTGGCGGAATCGGTCGAGTTTGTCGAGCTGGATCTCGCGGCGTACCGGGGCCGGATTCCCATCGAGCTGTTCAGCCAGAACCCGCTCCCCAGGATCGGCGATCTTCCCTACCTCCTGACCATGGGTCCCCATCAGTTCTACTGGTTCGGGCTGAGCGAGCCGGAAGGACCGGAGAGTGGCGACACCCGTTCGACCCACACCGAGCCCCCCCGGCTCCAGTTGCCGGTTCGCTGGGACGGCCTGCTCCGGGACGAGCTGCGCGCGGCCATCGAGCCTGTGCTGCCGGCGTTTCTCTCCGGGCGGCGCTGGTACGAAGACAAGGCGAGCATTATCAGCCGAATCGTCATCCAGGATTCCATCGAAGTCCCGATGCCCGGCGGCGAAGCCAGCATTGCCATCGTCCAGGTCGAGTACGAGGATGGTTTGCCCCGGAGCTACGTCATTCCGGTGCGCGGCGTCATGGGAGACGCTGCAGAATCCATCCGGCGGGATCAGGCCGGCGCGATCATCGCCGAGGTCACCACCAGCGGCAAGGACCCGGAATCGGGAGTGCTGTATGATCCGAGTGGTGATCCGGCCTTCGGGGAGGCCCTGCTGCTGACCATCGCCCGGCGGCGGAAACTACGCGGCGTCGAGGGCGAGGTGTTGGGTACCATGACCCGCGCCTTCATGGCTGCCGGAGGCCTGGACCAGGGATTTCCTCCCGTCGCGGGGCAGCCCATCGAGCAAAAGAACACCTCGCTGGTGTTCGGTCAGCAGTTCATTCTCAAGCTCTACCGCCGGCTGAGTCCGGGCATCAACCCCGACGTCGAGATCGGCCGATACCTGACTGAAAAGGCCCACTTCCACCACGTACCGCCGGTGCTCGGCAGGCTCGACTACGCCACCCGGGAGGTCCAGGGCACCGTGGCGGTGCTCGAAAGGTTCATCCCCAACGAGGGCGATGCCTGGAGCTATACCACTGACCAGGTGCGCCGGTATCTGGAGGTGGTGCTGGCTCGGCGCCAGGAGTTGTCGGACCCCCCACTCCCCCCGATGACCCTGCTCCAGCTGACCGAGCAGGATCCACCCCAACTGGTCCTCGAGCTGTTCGGCGGCTTTCTCGAGATCGCCCGGCTGCTGGGTCGCCGCACCGGGGAGTTGCACCTCGCGCTGGCCACGGGACAGGATGCGGCCTTCACCGCGGAGCCATTCTCTACCCAGTACCAGCGGGCACTCTATCAGTCATTGCGCAATCTGTCGGCGCGCACCTTCGCCGAGCTGCGGTCCAGGATGGATCTGCTACCCGCCGAGTTTCGGCCCGACGGCCAGAAGCTGGCCCAGCTGGAGGGCCGGGTCGACGAGTTCTTCAAGCCCATTGTCGGCCACAAGATCAACACGACGCGCATCCGGTGCCATGGCGACTATCACCTGGGACAGATGCTGCATACCGGACGGGACTTCGTGATCATCGACTTTGAGGGCGATCCGCTGAAAACGGTGACGGAACGGCGGCTGAAACGCTCGCCGTTGACCGATGTAGGGAGCATGATCCGGTCCTTCGACAACGCCGCGCAGAGCGTGCTCTGGAGCGCCGCTTCCGGCAGTGCGATTCGCCGGGAAGACGTTCCTTTTCTCGAGCCCTGGGCCCGGTTCTGGGTGCGCTGGGTCGGCTCGGCGTTCGCCCGCGCCTATCTTCATGTTACCGCCGGGGCCTCGTTCATCCCTACGCCCCGGGAGGATCTCGCCTTGCTGTTCCGGGTCCTGCTGTTGGAGCGCGCCTTCTTCGAACTGGGCTACGAGCTGAACAACCGTCCCGACTGGGCCTTCATCCCGCTGCGCGGCATCCTTCGGATCCTGCGAGCTACCGAATGACGCCGGCCCCGCGCAAGGGCAGCCCCCGGGGGTAAGGTCTACCAGGTACGGAGCTCAAAAAGGCTTGATGACAATCGCCTCCTGCTGATTCCCCAAGAGCTTCCCAAAGCTCACCCTGTTGTTCGCGAGCGAATAGGGGACGAAGGCATTGATGCAGTATCCCATCCGGTGCTCGAGCGCTACCTGCACCGCATCAGAGGCCTGACCGCTCGCCGGGTCCTTGATGCGGACATCAAGATATCGATCAGCAGATCGATGAGGGTCTGGGGGGCGGGGTCATCGGCAGCCTCCAGGCAGGGTGCGGGACGTCCCTGAAGACTGCCGCGCCTGCATCAACCGATCGTCAAATCCGTGGGGGATCAGAGCGCGTAGACACCCATGCTACCCGGAGAACCCATGCAGCAGTATCCAGCGTCCTGGAGGGAACTGGCCTTCGCACCCAAGGTGGTCCGGCGGGCCCTGAAATACGCTGTGATCGTCGGTTCCATCCTGATCCTCATCAACCACAGCGATGCCATTCTCCGGGGCGACCTTCCGCCCGGGCGGCTGCTTCGGATGCTGCTCACCGTCGCAGTCCCCTACACCGTCTCCACCCTGTCCAGTGTCGAGGCGATACGCCAGCAGTGGGTTGACCGCCCGTCCCCACAATCCAGGACTTAACCGCCTCCCGGCGAAGCCCGTCAACCGCCCAACCGACCCAACGCGCTTTCGAGGGATCGCTGCAGCTTGTCCGCGGCACCGCTGACGGCCTCATCCACCGTCGCCGCATGGTTGGTGACCGCGGTCGGACGGCGATGCTTAAGGCGGGCTTCCATCATGCAACGCTTGTCGTTCCCGCCGCTCTTGGCGCCGTTCTCGTCGCTGAGGTGGACTTCCACCCGGGTGATCCGATCGCTGAACCGGCTCAGGGCAGCTTCCACCACGGCTTCGACCCGAGCGGCCAGCTCCTCGCGGCCTTCAATATTGTGGTCGGTGTTGACCTGAATCTGCATACTCGTCTCCGGGATATCGTCACCTGAATAGTAGCAGGTCGTGCAGCTTCGCCCATCCCGAAACTCATCGAGGGAGTGCCGCCGCGCGGGCCGGGTCCATTTGGCCGGGTTCGCTCCCTTTCCGAAATACCGCCGCCAACCCGCCCAGAATCAGCCCGAAGATTGCGTGCCCCATCATGCTGCCCAATGCCACCGTGCGCATCATGGGCATTTTTATCGGCGCAAAGGCGGGCATGCCGAGCAGGATCGGCATCAGGAGAAGGCCACCCAGCACCCACCAAAGGAGACCATATGCCGCGCCCCAGCCCAGGCCGCTCCCGATACCATGGACCTTCTCGCCCAGGAGGAGGCCAAACAGCCCGCCAATCACCGCGCTGTTGAACAGGTGGAAGATCCAGCCCACTACCATGCTGTCCGACCGTACCACCTTTGCCACCATCATCATCATCGGTACCTGCATGCCGTCTGGCGTGGGGGCCTTCATCATCTGCATCATGACGCCGAACACCACGCCCGCAATGAGCCCCGCGACTATTCCGGCGGTCGTCTTAGAATGCATATGGATATCGAACCTTTCTTGAAGACGTTTACTTGCGAATCTTGGGGTAGACTGGCGGCGTTCTGGCGCACCTCCAAAGAAGGATGGATGGCCGCTCGACCCGCCGCGTCTCCTCAGATCGGAGCGCTACCGACTGCCGAGGCATCATCCGCCGACAGCGTCATTCCCATCTGCGCGATACAGATGCGCGCCAGTTCCTCCAGGCGCGCATCCGACAGGGTGCCGACCAGGGCATGCAGCAATCCGGGTTCCTGCCAAGAGACCACTTGGTACCCGGCCCATCGCGCCGGACTCGGAGGCCGCATGCCGGCGGATCCGGGGACGTGCAGGACCGGACTGACGTAGTAGGAAACCAGCCGACCATCGATCCGATACTGCATGGCCGCCGCGCGGCGACCATCGAGGACGACCACCCGGGCGCCCAGCAGCTCGGCATTGGGGAAGGTCGGGACCTGGACCGCGAAGTCCAGTTGCCGCTCCAGCCAGCGGGTCGTGACGGCGGGATCGGCCGACCGTAGTCCATCCGCGCCTACTGCACGTTGATGGTCGGCGACCAGAAGCTCGGCGATTGGTTGCCCGGGCTCGCCGCGAGACCGGACGACCCACCAAGTGCCAACGACTGCAACTGTCAGAGCGGCCAGGGCGGCGATCAGGCCGCGAGAGCGCCAGCTGCGCCGCTGGTACCCGATCCGGGCATGGGCCACCGCCTTGAAGAGCCGGTCGCGCACTTCCAACGGCGCTGCAGGACGTACGATTTCGGTGCGGAGCCGCTCTGCCGCTTGGACCATTTCCTCCAGGAACCGGCGGCAATACGCACAGGCTTCAACATGCCGCTCCGCCTCCAGCCACTCGGTGGTGACGACGCGCGGACTGCCGTCGGGCCAGAGTATGCGCCGCGCCTTTCCACAGCCGCTCGTCATAGCCGCGCCTCCTTTTCCCCGGATAGGACCAGGAATCGCCGGAGAGCCCGCCGGGCCCGGAAGAGCCGGGACGCCACCGTTCCTTCCGCGATGTCCAGCATCTCTGCCGCCTCGCGCTGGCGAAAACCCTCAAGATCCACCAGGGTCACGGCCGCGCGGAGTTCCGGATCCAGCTGGTCGAGCGCCATTGTCAGGTCGTGCCCCACGCCGGTGTCGGAGAAGTCTTTTCCTTCCCTGGTGTAAGCGGCCATGGCCTCTTCCCACGCCGCCTCCCCCAAATCCGAGAAGAGAATCTCGCCGCTGCGCCGCGCGGCGCGGAGCCGATTGAGATGGGTCCTCGTCAGGATAGTGAAGAGCCAGGATTTACCGGCACTCGGATCTCGCAACTGGTGAAACCGCTCGAAGCCCCGCAGCGCCGTCTCCTGGAGCAGGTCCTCGGCGTCCGCCGTATTGCCTCCGGAAAGCCGCACGGCGGTACGGTATAAAGGATCGAGCTGGTCGCTCAAGAGTTCCTCAAACGTCCGGTGGGCGACGGGCGTTTTGGGCAGTTCAGGCTCCGGATGTAGCAGGGACAGTCGCATGGCCATTTCGCAGTACCGTTAGTACTAAGACACGGGAAACGGTCGATTCCTTCCCGTCAGGTATTATCATTCGCGGATTGCCCCGAGGCGCGGGGTGACGACGGTTACCATCTGCCCTGCGGATCAGAACCTATGGCGTACTTACCGTATCTGCCGGAGGACGACATTCCTCCCGAGGACCGGGTGCCCGACACCGACCACATCATCCGGATTCACGGGTGCCATCCCCGGGTCATGCGGCAGCACTATGAGCTTTACATCGAGCTCATGCGTCGGCCGGGGCCGCTGACCCGGATTCAGCGGGAGATGATCGCGGTGGTGGTGTCCGCCACCAATGGATGCCATTACTGAATACAACATCACGGAGCGGGTCTCCGTCGGCTGCTGAAAACCGGAGGAATGGATGCCGCCCTGATCGCTGCGCTGACCGGGGCGCTGGAGAGCGACTACCGGGAAGCGGCGCTGGAACAGGTGGATCGGGCCATGCTGGACTATGCGAGGAAGCTTACCCGCACGCCGAGCGCGATGCGGGAGGCGGATATTGCGGCTCTACGCGAGGCAGGATTCGAAGCGCCGGCGATACACGACATCTGTGCGATTGTGGCGTATTTCGCCTTTGTGAACCGCATCGCGGACGGACTCGGCGTGGAGCTTGAGGAGGGTTTTGGGACAGACACTGGTCGAAGCGATGATACGGCTACAGAAATGTCGTGACTTCGTCCAACGGTTTACTCCTGCTCACGGGACGACGGCATCCGGGCCGGGTACCCGGCTACGACCAGCATGCCGGGCCGTTCATTTTGGGGAATATCGCGCCAGATGGGCCTGAGGTGGTAACCGGAAAACGCGGCCCGTAGATGGCGACCCGACTGGGGCGGGTCTCAGACCCGCCAAGCTTATTTCGGTTGGCCTATGCCGTCCGCTTGTGATACTGCCGCACCGCCAGCCCGAACCCCGATACCGCAAAAATCGCCAGGATGGCGAGCGGCCGGGCGATTCCGCCGGATGGTGCGACGGCGGGAGGATGGGGCCAAGAGCCCACGATGCCCGTCGGCGGGCGAGAAAAACCCCCGCAGCACAACGTGCTACAGGGTTTGATCTTGCGTAATCGGGGCGCGGGGATTTGAACCCCGGACCTCCTGCTCCCGAAGCAGGCGCGCTAACCGGGCTGCGCTACGCCCCGTACT
>JBDTTZ010000515.1:0-21925 GCA_040008015.1 Gemmatimonadota bacterium | reverse complement strand
GCAAACTGCTGCGCACCGTCTCGGCCCGGGCCGACGTCCGCACCAACATCATTACCGTGCGCGCCACCGCGCGCTCCCCGTTGTTGAGCCGCGACATCCTGCAACGCCTCCTCCTGGCGCTGGATTCGATGAACGTGAGTTTCCGCCAGCAGCAGTCCCGTGACCTCAGGGTGTTCTTCGAGACCCGGGTCCAGGATGCGCAGAATGAGCTGAACCAGGCCGAGAACGACCGGCGTCACTTCCTGGAGCGGAACCGGATCACTCAGGGCTCGCCCATGCTGGAGCTGGAAGACCAGCGGCTCTCCCGCCAGGTGGACATCAAGGGGTCCGTTTACCAGACCGTGATGCAGCAGTACGAGCAGTCCCGGATCCAGGAAGCCCGCAACGTGCCCGTCCTCACCGTGCTCTCTCCCCCGATGGTTCCCGCCATGAAGTCCGGCCCCTCGAAGAAGGGCATCGTCATGCTGGGCGCCGTCCTGGGGTTCCTCGCCTGGATCGGGGTCGTGGTGAGCCGTCAGCTGCTGGTGCGATTCGTCGGCGAGCAGCCTCGCGCCGCCCGCGTGCTCCGGCTGGACCGGGTCGTCCGCCGCGAGGGCGCCGAGTAGCCGGGTGAAGTCAGACCAGGAATGGAAATATTGGGGTGCCGCGGATCCGCTCTTCGCAGTGGCATCCTGGGAGGGCAAGCAGGCCGGCGGCCGGAACGCCTGGACCCCGGAGGAGTTTCTGGCATTGGGCAGGTCCGATGTCGCCGACGTCGCGAAGCATTGGCGGCACTACGGGCTCACCGAGGGCTGCTGCGTCGAGATCGGCTGCGGCGCGGGCCGGATGACCAATGCACTCCTTTCGATTTTCCAGGACATTGACGCGCTGGACGTCTCTCCCGACCAGATTGCGACCGCGAAGAAACTCCTGGGTGACAAGGCCGCCCGGGTCCGCTTTCACCTGGTGGACCACCCCGCGATTCCGCTGCCCGACGGCTCCTGCGATGCGATGTTCTCCACCCACGTCTTCCAGCACTTCTCCGACTACTCCGCGATCGTCGCGTACCTCAAGGAAACTTTCCGCGTCCTCCGGCCCGGCAGCAGTCTCTGCTTTCACATCCCGGTACCGGGAGCTCACCTTACTTCTCCCGCTTCGCGGCCCCGCCGAATCGCGAGCCGGCTCAAGATCCGGGTCAAGCGCATCCTGGGAATGCGGCGGGTGATGGAGTACCACCGCTACCCGGCCGACCGCGTGCTGCGGACGCTGGGTGAGGTTGGGTTTTCGAGTGGAGAGCTCCGGATTTTTCCGATGACTTCGAACGGGGACTACCACTCGTTCTTCTTCGCCCGGAAAGCGTAGCGGCGACTAAAGGCCCCTGGGTTGTCATCCCGAGCGACATCTTCTTACACCCTTGTTACTCGTCCCAGCCGACTCGACAACCAGGTCCGCACCGTCGCCAGGTTCGCTCTGACGTCTTCCGCCGTCGGCAGTAACAGGTTTCGCACCGGCACGCCGGTATCCCGGGTGAACGCAACCACCTTGATGGTGAGCAATCCCAGGTACACGGCGCTGGTCACGGCCGCGGCACCCCGCGCGCCGTAGTGGGGAACCACCAGCAGATTGAGTCCGACCTTGGCGGCCAGTGCCACGGCGACCGACCAGAGCGAGATCGCGGGAAAACCGCGCCCGGCGAACCAGGAGTCCACGATCAGGTGGAGCGCGATCGCCGCCATGCCCGGGAGCAAGATCAGGAACAGCCAGCTCGCCGGTCCGTATGATTGGCCATAGAGGGCGACCACCAGCCAACGCCCGATGACCAGCAGCACCAGCGTCACGGGAGCCACGAGCAGCACGACTGCCCGCGCCGCGCGGCAGATCTGCCCCACCACGACCGGTCCCCGGTCGGCCGCAGCGGCGGCGAACAACACGCTCGCCAGGATCCCCGGGATGTACCAGAGCCACTCGGCGAGGTAGGTCGCGACCGAGATCTGGCCCACGGTCGCAAGATCGAGCAACCGTCCCAGCATCCAGATGTCGCTCCGCACCAGCAACAGCGTCAGGGTGATGACGGTAACGGCCCGGAGTCCCCGCCCCAGGGTTCCCATCCAGCCATCCCGGATCCCCGCCCAGGTCAGGGGGACGGGGTCCGATCGCCGCCAGATCCAGATCGCGCTGGCGAGAATACTCAGCGCCGCGGCCGTCGCCCAGCTGAGAGTAACCCGCACCAGGGTGAGCCCCAGCAGCGCCGCGCCGGCAGCCACTGCGACCAGGTACCCGACGCGCTGGATCAGGGTCGCGAGGTTGTAGGCGGTGACGTGATGCTGGCCGAGATTGATTCCGCGCGCCATCAGGGCCACCACCTCGAGCGCCAGCACGACCGCAAACACCGTGGCCAGCCCCTGGGTCTTCAGATTCACGATCGAAGAAATCCAGGGACCAACCGCGAGGAGCACCGCCAGCACGATGAGCCCATGCAGCAGCGCTCGCACCAGCAGGACTCGGCCGGCGGTGGCCCTGCCCTGGGAGGTGAGCACGTTGCTCTCGAACTGGCCCACCGTGGCGATCGTGCTCCCCAGGCCGATGCCGGCCGCAAACACCGAGTACGTCCCCTGCCCCGTGGGTCCCAGGGCGCGCGCGATCAGCACCCCGGTGGCGATCGAAGCCATGGATTGGAGAAGCTGGGTGCCGAAGGTTTGAACGAAGGCCGAGCCGACGCGCATGGGCCGGTCAGGCGAATTCGGGGAGACTGCGGCGCGAGGCGACCAGCACCACCAGCAACAGGGGGTAGGCCAGCCCGGTAATCGTTGAGGTGAACATGTTGAGCTGCCCAATCTGCGCGAAGATGGCGGCGACGGCAATCATGGCGACAAACACCGCCGGTACCATCCCCGGATCCAGCCCCGGGGTGCGCCGGTCGATCCAGGCAACCAGTATCCCGTAGAGCAAAGCACCGACCAGGGAGCCCCACCAGCCGAAGTTCATGAAGAACTCGCCGTAGAGTCCGATCCGTTGGCCGGTATCGGTGCCCATCGCGGCGGCCATCACGTTGGCGCTGTTGTTCTCGAAGAGGGCGTCCTTGTCCACCCCGAAGACCGACCACAGCTTCCCGGGCAGCAGCGGCACGACCACGCCGGGAAAGGTGCTGCCGTGGGTGAAACGATCGCCGGCACCGAAATAGTCCATGGCCCACGCGAGGTCTCTGAACTCCAGGAACGATCCGTACAGCGCGGCGCCCAGGGGCGACACCCTTTCAATGCTGCTGCTGTTCTGCCGCAGGGCGCCCAGCAGCGCGAGCACAATGGTGATGGGAACCATCACCACCCCCAGGTGCAGCAGCCGGATGCGGCGTCGCACCAGGTCCCAGAGCACCAGGCTCACCGCGAGCGGATACACCACGTAGAATCGGGCGCCGTAGACGCCGAGGCAGGTCAGGCTGACCAATCCGGCCAGCCAGGTCCACCCGCTTGCCCGGCGGGCCGTCACCAGCACCGCGGCCATGAGCACCGACACGCCACCTATGGCCGAAAGCCGGAACCAGATTCCCGCGATGGCCGGAAACTCCACCCGTTCGGAAGTCGGATCGCCGGTGATGGCCGGGATGTACCCGATGCGCCGGAGCGACATCACCGTTGCAATGACGACGAGGACGGTGATCGCCACGGTGATCACCCGGAGCCAGGCCCAGTCCCACTTCAGGGTGAGCCGCGGACCGCCGCGCAGGGGGCCCAGGAGGAACTGGATCAGCGCACAGGTGGCCAGACTCACCCCGGTGCACAGGGCGACCAGGACGGCGGCGAGCTCGATGGGGACGTGATAGTTGGGATTCAGCAGCTGGGTGATCCGGTAGCTCCCGGTTCCCACGATCGTCATGGCCAGCGAAAAGACGGCGGAGATCATGGGCATGCGGCCGAGGTGAAACGGGCCGCCGATACCGTAGATCAGGATCAGCAGGTTGACGCCCCAGAGGGCGGCGGCGAGAAACCCGTCGCGCCACTCGGGCCAGGCCACGCTGAGTGCTTCGGGCTGGAAGATCGCCGCCAGGGCCAGGATCGCCCAGAAGACCAGCACTATCACCGCGGTCTTCAGCGCAGTCATCCCCCCATCAGAGGTAGCGGCCCAGGTCCACCGCGCCCGACTTGAGGAGGTAGACCTCGCGCATCCAGTCGCAGGTCTTGGGAATCCCCTGGGCCAGGGGAATCAACGGCTTGTGGCCCAGGTCGCGGACCGCCTTGTCCAGGTCCACCTTCTTGTCCCTGGTGGTGAACGGCTCTTCGGGCAGGTACTCCACCAGCCGGTCGCTCTTGCCCAGGTAGTTGAGGATCAGGTCGGAGACGGTCTTGATGTCGTGGTACTCGGAGCCCCCGATATTGTAAACTTCGCCCGGCTTGAAGTTGCTGATGATATTAGCGAGCGTCTCGCAGGTGTCGGTGATGTAGGACGACGTGCGATGGTGGCCCTGGTACACCTGGTAGGGAATATCAAGCAGCGCCCGGTAGATGAACAGACAGATCACGCTGCGATAGCTGCTGAAATACTCCCCGGGACCATAGGTATTGAACAATCTCACCCGCACGCTCTCGGTGCCGTGCATGGCGGCCGAGTTCTGGATCTGGGCCTCGTTGACCCACTTGGTGAGGGCGTAGTCGTTCAGCTGCTTGATCTCGACCTGGTCCATCACGTTTTCCCGCATCACGCCGTCGAAGTCGCCGTACACCTCCGAGCTGCTGAAATGGACCAGCCGGAAGCCATGACGCTCCTGCATCCGGAGCACGTTCTTCATGCCGACCGCGTTCGACATCCACAGCCGGTCGTAGTAATCCTCCCCGTTCCAGCGCCCGAACTCCGCGGCCAGGTTGTAGACGTAGTCGAACTTCCGGGTCTCGAAAACCCGGGAGAGCTGCATGTGGCTGGCGATGTCGCAGCGCACGTAGTCGGCGTCGTGATTGTGCTCCAGGTCGAGCACCGTGACCTGATGCCCGCGGCCCCGGAGCGTGCGCACCAGGACAGCCCCGACGGTTCCCAACCCGCCCGTCACCAGAACATTGGCCATGTCGAACCCGATCTCCAGGTAGTGAGGTTTCTCAAGAATGCTTTCATCTATCGCCCGACACCTTTCTTGGCGGCCCTTGGCGTGTTTTGCGGCTTTGCGGTGAGGCTGTTCATATGCTGCTCGATACGCCCGGACATGTCGCACCAGCGGTCCGCCCAGGTCTGCTTGAGCCCAAACTCGGAGAGCCGGCGGCGCTCCTCCGAGGTGTCGCGGGCGATCGCCTGGGCGATCTGCTCGACGAACTGGTCGGCGTTGGCCCCGAGCCGCACCAGCCCTTCGGACTCGAGCCGACGGAGATCCGGCGAGAACGGGGTGCAGATCGGCATGATCCCGGCCGCCAGCGCCTCGAAGATCTTGAGCGGCACAATCCGCTCCGTGAGCGGAATGCAGCGAAAGGCGACCAGGCTCGCCGCCGCGCGGCGCAGGATTCCCGCGATCAGCGAGCGATCGCGCCGGCCCAGGAAGTGGACGTTGCCGTGTGCCTTGAGGACCGAGACGTCCACCCGGACCGGACCGATGAACAGGAACTGGACGTGGGGCAACCGGGTGGCCGCCGCTTCCATCAGCGGCAGGTCGCACCACTCGTCGAACACCCCCACAAACACCACCCGCGGTCCGGCGATCGCCTCGATGTCCGCGAACGCCGTGGCCGGAGGCTCATGGGAAAAGACCGAGGCGTCAATCGCATTCCACACCGTGTACGAGCGGGGATTCAGCTCCGCCTTGTGATCCCGTAGCGACTCCGCCGCCGCGAAGACCATGTCCACCCGGGCCAGCATGTCCGCCTCCAGCCGCTCCATGATCGGGACGTTGCTCTCCTTGAACGCGCTCGGCTCGTCGGCCACATGATAGATGGAGAGCGATTCTCCCATGGATCCCGGCACGCAGGAAAACATCGGGTTGTCCATCCAGAGCACCCGGCCACCTTCCGGCGCCGTGCCGGCCCAGGCGCGAATCCAGAGCCGCTGGATAGCCCACTCCAGCCGGAACAACCACGGCACCTGGTGCCCCAGGTGAAAGAGCGGCAGAGGGGCAAGCACCCGGAGCAGAGGCCCCCGCGACCGGGCGCCGGCCATCCAGCTGAACAACCGCGTCCAGAGTTTTGGGTAGCGGAGAATCGTGAACAGGGAAACATGCCGCTCGACGTAGAGCACCGGCTCGTGCCGGCTGATCTGGTCACAGGTGGGCTGCTGAATGATCCAGAGGCCGTCCCACAAGTTGGTCGAGAGATACACATGTTGCCGCATCGGACTGCAAGGTAGAAATGGGGGGACCGTAAAGGAAGCTCAGACCCCGGTTGCGGCCTGGTACACCCTGGCGATCTCCCTCACCGTTGTCTGGAACTCGAGAAAGGGCGGGAGATAGCTGGTGCCGCCCGGCGAGGGAGGCAGGGAGCGAATTGCGGCGGCGAGCGCGGCCGGGTCCGGCGCAACCATCCGCGTGTGCTCTGGAACGTCGCGGAACAACTGGACGTCGCCGACCGGCACCGAGACAACCCGCAGACCGCAGGCCAGCGCTTCCTTGGCACTGCTGGGCCCGCCCTCCTGCACCGAGGTCACCAGCATGACGTCGGCCGCGCTGTAGTACCACGGCATCTCGTCAGCCGGTTTGCCGTTTACGATCCAGAGCTTGGCACCAGGCACCGTGCGCTGGAGCTCCGCCACCGCGGCCTGTGCCAGCTCGACCCGTTTGGTCGGTTGCGATACGTCGTGGGGGAACAGCACGAGGAAGGCATTGGGGTCGGCGCCGAGCCGGCGGCGCGCCTCATCCCTGGGGTATGGGTGGAACAGCCGGGTGTCGATCGCGTCGCGCACCACAGCGGTCCGGCGGCGGAGCGAGGCGAAACGGAGCCGGTTCCGCAGCGTCTCCGAAACGGCGATCGTGGCGCGGCTTCTCCAGGCCGCGTAGTGCGAGATCAGGATCCCCACCCGGCTGCGGACACTGAGGCCGCCGCCGGGACGCAGGGTCCCGTTCAGGTCGTCGCCATGAAACGAGGTGACAATGGGTACCGGTACCCGGGGAACCGCGAGGATGCTGTAACCGAAATGCAAGTGCACCAGGTCGGGCTGAAATTCTGCCACCGCCTGGCGCACCCGCGAGCGGGCCTTGAGATAGCGACCGACGCCCCGCTCATCAGAGAGACGGACCCATTGGATCTCGTGCCCTGCTTCCTCGAGCGCAGAAGCAAGCCGTTGAATGATGACGCCGCGCAGCGGGAACGTCGGCGTCGCGTGCATGCCGGTGACGAACAGGACCTTCAATGCTTCGCTCCGGTCGCCGCCCGCAACCAGGTCTCCAATACGTAGAGCGAGAGCAGCTGGCGTCCCCGCGGCTGGCCTCCGGCGGCCTCGTCCAGAACCGGACGTAGCAATTCCGGCCGCAGGTACGCCGGCAACACCGACCCGGCGCCGAGCAGGTAGGGCTCTGCTTCCTGCAGAGCCCAGCGGGCAAGCCACTCATCGACCGGAGTGGTGAAGCCCAGCTTCCGGCCCATTCCTCCGCCCACTCCGCCCATGCCGGCTCGCATCGCCGGGGGAAGCAGCGGGGTGACGGCGCGGCGATACAACCACTTTCGCTCGCCCAGCCGGGAGATCTTGAACCGCGAGGGCATCCGCTCCAGCAGCGCGAAGAGCTCCAGGTCCAGGAAGGGTACCCGGAGCTCGACCGAGTGGGTCATCGAAACCTGGTCCGCCACCAGGAGCAGGTCGTCCGCCAACGACAGCCGGGCATCGACGGTCAGCAGGCTGTTCACCGAGTCGCCCTCGGCATCGGGCGGCAACAATCGTCGAATGGGATCCACCAGGGCATCGGGATCGGACGGAGCGTTCGCCATCCGGCTCGCCTGCGCGGGCGGAAAGACCGCCAGGATTTCCGCGAAGCGGCTCGCCTGGTCGCTTTCAGTCGCCAGCCGTCGCACCCGGCTGACCCGGTCGCTCCGGGCCCAGCGCTCCGGCACCAGGTTCAGCATCGCCCCGGCCTGCCGCATCCAGGGATACCATCGTTCACCGGCGTGGCGGGGGTAGCCACCCAGCGGCTCGTCGGCGCCTTGTCCGCTGAGAACAACCTTGTGAGTCGGATGAACCGCCCGGCACAACAGGTCGAGCAGCAGCGTCCCGCTGTTGGCGATCGGCTCGCCCATGCGCATCACCTGGGCGGGCCAGGCCATCAGGAACTCCGCCGGTGTCACCGCGACCTCGGTGAGCGGAACCTGCAGCGCATAGGCGGCGCTGCGGGCGCGGGGCAGCTCGTCGAGCGGCCCGGAGTCCGCGATCCCGATCGCGAACGACTGGGGAGGGTTGGGCAATCCCTCTTTCATAAGCCCGGTCACAACGGTCGAATCCACTCCGCCGGAGAGCAGACTGCCGACCGGCACATCCGACATGAGCTGGCGGGTAACGGCTGCCCGAAGACCCTGGCGAATCGCTTCCTCCCACTCGTCTCTGGTACGGGGAAGGTGGGCCGGGGAGAATTCCGGGACATAGCGCTCGAAGACCGGCTCCTGCGGCAACTGGTCCACCGGCAACCGGCAAAAATGCGAGGGCGGCAGTTTCCAGGCGTGCCGGTAGAAGGTGCCCGGCGAGGGAACGAAGCGATACACCAGGAACTCTGAGAATGCATTGGGCCGGAGCTCGGTATCCAACAGGCCGGCGGTGCCCGCTCCCGAGAGCTCGCTCGCAAACCACCATTCCGAGGCTGTCCGGCCGAGGTACACCGGCTTTACCCCAAGGGGATCGCGCGCGAGCCACACGCAGCCGGGCCCGGTTCGTCCGTCGAAGAGACCCAGCGCGAAGATGCCGTTCAGCTTTCCGAAGAGATCAGTGCCCCACTGCTCCCACCCATGCAGCAGCACTTCGGTATCGGACCGGGTGCGAAAGTGGTGACCGGCCCCTTCCAGCTGCTGGCGCAGCTCACGATAGTTGTAGATCTCTCCGTTGTAAGTCACCCACACGGAGCCGTCTTCGTTGGACATCGGCTGGGCGCCGGTTTCCAGGTCCAGGATGCTGAGACGCCGGTGCCCGAGCCCCACTGATCGGTTATTGAAGTACTTGAACCCGCAGCCATCGGGGCCGCGGTGGGCCAGCGCCCCGGTCAGGCGCTCCAGTGGGAGGGTGACATCGGTTGAGGCATGAAATCCAAGAGTGCCGGTGATTCCGCACATCAGCGAAACCACTCCGGCCCTTGATAAGTCACCTGCGCCACGCAGTATTCAGGCACCATGAATTCTTCCTCCGTGAGTCGCGGGAAAAGTAATCGGTCCGCGACCTCCCGCCGTCCGTTCGATATCGTGCACCTGACCCAATCAAAGTTTCCGGAGGATCCCCGCCCCCGCCGCGAGGCGGCGATCGCGGCGGAGTTGGGCGGGCGGGTGGCGGTGATCGCGCTGGGCGCGTCGGGCGAAGTTCCCGAAGTCGGACACTATGGCCGGGTCGCGGTCATCCGGCTTCCCGGGCAGAGAAAGCGGGGCTCCGCGGTCAGCTACGTGCTGGAATACCTTGGTTTTCTCCGGCGGGCGCGGCGGCTGATCGCGGGCGATTGCCGGCTCCGCCAGGCCCGGGTTTTTCACGTGCACACCCTGCCGGATTTCCTGATCGGCGCCACCAGTCCGGCGCGAACAGCCGGCGCGCGCGTCATCCTGGACCTGCACGAAGTGTTTCCCGAGTTCATTCGCTCGAAGTTTGGCTCGTGGAAAGGGGCTATTGGCGAGAGGATCGGCCGCTGGCTGGAGCGCTGGTCCCGCCGTCGGGCCGATGCGATCGTCACCGTCAACGACGCGGTGGCCGACCAGCTTCGCACCCGCCCGGCCCGGAGCGACGAGACCATCGCGGTGGTGCACAACTTCGCGGACCCCGGTGAGTTCGGCCCCCCGGGGCTGACCGATGGGAAGGTCGAGGGTCCGTTGCGCCTGGTATATCACGGCACGCTGACGCCGCTGTATGGTCTCGACCTGGCGATTGAAGCAGTCTCCCAGGCGCGGACCTCCGGAGTGGACGCCAGGTTCGATATCTATGGAGACGGCCCCAGCAGGCCGGAACTGGAGAGACAGATCGGCGATCGCGGGCTGCGCGACGTCGTAGCGCTTCGTGGGGTTGTTACTCACCAGGTGCTGCGAACCTTGTTGCCGGCCTACCATGCCGGCCTAGTCCCGACCCGGCTCGACGTGATGACCCGCTTCTCCCTCTCGACCAAGCTGCTGGAATACATCCACTTCGGCATACCGGTCATCATCCCCGCGATTCCCACGTATCTCGACTACTTCCCCGCCGCGACGGCATGGTACTACGCGCCCAACTCCGCCACCGAAGCGGCCCGCGCCATCGCGGCGCTGGCTACGGCCGAGCCGGCCGAACGGGTACGCCGAGCGCGGGAGGCACAGGATTGCGCCCGGCGCCGACTGGACCCGCTTCGAGACGCGGAGAAATTACGCCAGGTATATCGGAGACTCCTGGGGACCAGTTCTTCGTCCTAAACCCTCAGACCTCAGACCACAGTCCTTAGTCCTCTGTCCTCTGTCCTCTGTCCTCAGTCTCAGTCCTCAGTCCTTGTTTCGGTAGAACTCCCGGATAGCAGCCGCCACAGTGCCGACTTGGTCCTCGGTCAGCCCGGGAAACATCGGGAGGCTGAGGATCTCGCCGACCGCACGCTCGGTCACCGGGAGCGACCCCGCGGCTACGCCGAGGTGCCGGTATGCGGCCTGCTGATGGAGGGGAAGCGGATAGTGCAGCCCGGTGCCGATTCCGCGCGCGGTGAGATGGGCCTGCAGCTGGTCTCTCCGGTCTGCGCGGATGACGAAGAGATGGTACACGTGGTATGAGTAGTCGGCTTCGACCGGGAGCCGGACCTGGGGAATGTCCGCCAGCGCCTGGCGATAGAGTGCCGCCGCCCGGCGGCGCCCTTCATTCCACCCGCTGAGATGGGGGAGCTTGACCCGGAGAAAGCCGGCCTGGATCGCGTGCATCCGTCCGTTGTACCCTTCAATGTCGTGGTAGTATTTCCGGCTCTGACCGTGCTCCCGGAGCTGGCGCACTACCCCCAGCGTTTTCTCGTCCTCGCCGGTGACTGCTCCCCCTTCGCCGCAGGAGCCCAAATTCTTGCCGGGATAGAAGCTCCAGGCCGCCATGGCGCCCAAGGTTCCCACCGGCCGGTTCCGGTAGCGGGCCCCGTGCGCCTGTGCCGCGTCCTCCACCACCCACAGCCCGTGCTTTCGGGCGATGGCGAGGAGCGGATCCATGTCGCAAGGCTGACCGTACAGATGGACCGGCACGATGCCCACGGTGCGCGGGGTAATGGCCGCCTCCACCGCCACCGGGTCCATGGTGAGCGTCCGGTCGTCAACGTCGACGAAGCGGGGCACTCCGCCCGCCTGGGTAATGGATTCCGTCGTCGCGATGAACGTGTGGGACACGGTCACCACTTCATCGCCGGGTTTGGTGCCGAGCGCCTGGTAGGCAAACCGCAGCGCGTCGGTCCCGCTGTTCAGCGCCGCGCAGCCCCGAGCGCCCGCAAAGGCGGCGAATTCGCGCTCGAATGACTCCACCTCGCTCCCCCCGACAAACGCTGCCCGGCTGAGCGCGCGCCGCAGGACTTCGAGGAGTTCGGCTTCGAGTTGCTGATGGGGTGTGACGAGGTCCAGGAAAGGAACGGTCATAGTGGAAGATATTCAGTTCATGATCACCGTGGCAGCCGCCAGCCGGGTAATGCCATCAGCGTCCTTTCGAATGAAGACCAGGTGCTCATCGACCAGGGCGGCATAGTAGAGGTCGATGCCCACCCCGCCCATCAGCTCGCCCTCGAACCGCCAGTGGGTGCGATCGGTGCTGATGGCGCTCCACAGCCGGCTGCGTCCGCCGGGGGAGTTCCGGTTATCGCCGGAGAAAATCATGCGGAAGAGCCCGGGAGCAAACTCGCGAATGGTCGGGCTGAAGACCGATGCCTTCGCTTCGGGCGGCAGGTCGCGGGTCGTCAGCACCGGTCCGACGTAGCTCCAGGTCAGCTGGTTGAGCGACCGCCACTCGACGATCTGGAACTTGTCTTCATACGGCTCAAGATGTTCGTATCCGCCGGTGAGCATGCGCCATTCACCGCTGGGCAGACGCTCAACGTCCAGACCCTCGCCGACCGGCCAGGGAGCGTACACCGGGGCCGCCGGGGGAACCGTGCCGCCGTTGGACAGCCGGACGCCCGGCTCCTTGGTCCAATGCCGCTCATCGCCGGATACGGCGGAGAATACCTGCCATCCATAGCAAGGATCCGTGCCCCCGGCGTAAAACATCCGCCAGCCGGGGCCGTCGTTGCGAGGCACGACGGCGACGTTTTCGATTCCCCTTCCGTCCAGGGCGCAGATATCGTCGTCATGCTGCAGCGCGATCCCGTCATAGTGAAAGTGAAATCCGTCGGTGGAGATCAGCCGGTGCAGGTCTCCCCGGGTGTAGCCGCTCTCATCGGGCTCTTTGGAGAAGCTGGCGAAATAGACCTCGAGCTCACCCCGGGTATTTCGGCGCATCGAGGGCGCCCAGTATCCCTCGGGGGCGCTGTCGATGACGACGAACTCCCCGACCGGCGACGAAACCGTGGGCCGTAGCACGAGGGTAACCGGCAATCGGACCGAGAGGTCTCCGCTGGTGATGGACAAGGTGTCGAAGCCTGACCGCTCGGCCGCCACGCTGGAGCAGGGCGCGGCGGTCACCGTGTTGCCGGCGCCAGAGCTTACCAACGGCGGGACGGCGAGCGGATGGCCGGTGCGATCCACCGCGCGGCAGACGATCGGGATCGGATCACCCTGGTCCAGGATCAGGAGCGAATCGGCATTCTTCAGGGCTGCCTCGAGGTGCACGGCCACCTGCGACACCGCGATGACGATGTCGCGCCGGAGTTGTCCCACCCGCAAGGTGAGTGTCGTGGTGCCGTTGCGCCGGCTTCGGAGAACGACGGCGGTGTCGGAAAGGGAGCCGGCAACGGTGTAGACGATGCTGGTGTCGGCGACTCGCAGACCGGTGAGCCTGATCCGGATTGGCCGGCCATCCTCGCCGACGACCTTGAAAACCACCGGCAGCGCCTCGCCCAGCGAACCGAACTTCGCGGTGTCCACCGCGACCAGGGCGACCAGGTCGGAGCGAAAGGCGAGCGGCTGGTCGGAGCAGGCCGGCAGCACGAGGCCGGCCAGAGCTGCGGCCAGGGTAAGGAGGGGGGGGAAAGCACCGCGATGTGAACTCATGGGTGTGTTAACGGGTCAGTATCGAGACCGTACCAAGTGACCGTACCGCGCCGACCGGCTGGCGAATGAACGCCAACGTGCCATCGGCAAACGAGCTATAGAAAAAATCAGTGTTGGGTTGACTCACCAGTACCCCCTCGTTCTGCCAGGTGCCGCGGTCCGCGCTGACCGCGGTGTAGATCCGGCTCCGGCCTCCCGGCAGCTGCTCGTTTCCGCCGGTGAAGTACATCCGGAAGAGTCCCGGAACCACCTCCTGGACCGACGGGCTGTACACCGAGCGGCTGGCCGAGGGACCGACCTGGTGCGTGGTCAGCACAGTTCCCTGGTACCGCCAGGTCATCTGGTCGGACGATCGCCACTCGACCAGCTGGAACACGTTGACCGCCGGCCTGACATTCTCGTACCCGCCGGTGATCATCCGCCACTCGCCCTCCGGAGTCCGGTCGATTTCGATGCCTTCCCCGACCGGCCACGGCGGTGCCACGGCGCGCAACGGGGGAAGCGATCCTCCGTTGGAGACCCGCACTCCGCCTTCAGCCGTCCAGGTTCGCTCGTCGTCCGATACGGCGGAAAAGATCTGCCAGCCATAGGAATCGTTTCCGCCGGCGGCGAAAAACATTCTCCATCCAGGCTGATCCGCGCGGGGAACGATGGCGACATTCTCGATGCCGGTTCCCCGCAGGTCCTCTGGATCGGAGTCCTTGGCAATTGCGATGCCATCGTAGCTGAAGTGCACTCCGTCGGTGGAACGCAGGCGATGAAGATCACCCTTGCCTGGGATGAGGCCGGTTCCGCCGAAGTACGCGGTGAAATACAGCTCCCAGTCGCCGTTCGAGGAGCGGCGGAACGTCGGTGCCCACGGCTGGCAGCCGGCGGGGATACTGTCGGCCGCCAGCGGCTGGTCGGGCGGACCCAGCAGCGCCGGGCGAACCGCGACCATCACCGGCAGCACCGCCTGGTGCCCCGCCGCCAGGACCAGGAGCGTATCCGGGCCGGAGTGCCGCGCCCTGAGATCGGAGCACGAAGACCCGACGAAGACTCCGGTCGCGCTGGTCACGGCCGTGGACGCTGGGAGGACTTGACCCGAATCGTCGAACACCCGGCACCACACCGGCAGCACGCTGTCGTACTCGATCGAAATGATCGGCGTGTGAGGGTCAGTGGCGACGACGAGAGAATCGAATACCTGGTTCACCGCCACCGGCACGCTGTCCCGGCCTCCGAGGTCCGCCGCGGCAACCACCCAGGTCGTCCCGTTCCCCACCGCGCGGACCAAGCCCCGGTCGTCCACCGTGGCGATCGCGGGATCCCGGGCGAGGAAGCGCAGCCCGAGAGGCAGCCGGGTTCCGCTCCGCACATCGATAACGCTGACCTCGAGCGAAACCGTGTCGCCGGTGGCGGGAAAGACGATCGTTGCCGGGGAGTAAATCTGTACCGAGACCGGGGCCGGGGCCGGTTCGGAAATCGGGTCAATACAACCGGCGAAGAGCGGGGCCAGGGCGAGAATGCCGATCCGGTTGCCCCTCATCTACGGTCGCGGTCGCGAGGTGAGCACCCGGGCCGGGTTGCCGACGACCGTGGCTCCCGGCGGCACGTCACCCGTTACCACCGCGCCGGCGCCGACGATCGCCCGCTCGCCGATCGTCACCCCTCCCAGCAGGGTTGCGCCGGTCCCGATCGAGGCACCCCGGCGTACCCGGGTCGCCATCACCTGCCAGTCGGCATCGGTCTGCCAGCTGCCGTCGGGATTGGTCGCGCGGGGATAGCGATCGTTGATGAAGTTGACGTTGTGGCCGACGAAGACCTCGTCTTCGATGGTCACGCCTTCGCAGATGAAGGTGTGACTCTGCACCTTGCAGCGGGCACCGATCCGGGCGCCCTTCTGGATTTCCACGAAGGTACCGATCGAAGTCTCGTCGCCGATTTCGCAACCGTAGAGATTGACAAAGGCGTAGATCCGGACATTCCTGCCAAGCTTGACGTCGGCTGCAATGCGGCAGAGCAGCCGGTCCCGCTCCTCGTCCGGAATCATTGCCCCGCGACCGGCGCGGATCCCGGCACCGGGACCCTGGCGCCGTGCTGGTCGATGGACTGCTGCGCGGCATCCAGGATCTGCACCACTCTGAGCCCCGACTGCCCGTCCACCAGCAGGGGTTCCTTGCCCAGAATCGCCTGGATGATGTTGTCGGTCTCGGTGGCGAGCGCCTCCCGGGTTTCCAGCTTGGGCGCGTGCATGTCGCCCGACCGATAGGAGATCATCCACTCGAACTCGTTCTCCGGCGAGGTGTCGTGCGAAATCAGCACGCCCTTGTCGTACACCTTGAGCTTCTCGCTGGGCTCCATATCGTCATAGATCATCATCCGCTTGGAGCCGCCAACGATGGTGCGTCGCACCTTGGCGGGGGCCAGCCAGTTCACGTGGATGTGACCCAGCAGGGACTTTCCAAAATGCACGTTGACGTAGGCAATGTTCTCGGTCGGGCTTCCCCCGTGACAGGCCCCGGTGGCCGACACCGCGGTGGCCCGCTCGCCGATCAGGTAGTCCATTATCGAGACGTCATGCGGGGCCAGGTCCCAGATGACGTTCACGTCGGTCTGGATCAGGCCCAGGTTGATACGCACCGAATCGAAGTAGTAGAGCTCGCCGATCTCGCCCGAGCTGATCAACTCTTTCATCTTCTTGACGGCGCCGGTAAAGACGAACGTGTGGTCCACCGCGAGGAGACAGCCCTGTTTCTGCGCCAGCCCGCACAGCTCCTCGGCGTGGTCCACCTGGGTGGCCAGCGGCTTCATCACCAGGACGTGCTTGCCCGCCAGCAGGGCATCGCGCGCCAGCTCGAAGTGGGTAAAAGACGGCGTCGCGATCACGACGAGGTCGATGTCCGGCGCCCGGAGGATCTCCTCGGAACGGTCGGTGATGGTGGGCACCCGATACTCCGCTCCGGTGCGGGTCGCCCGCTCGTACCGGTTATCACAGACCGCCTGGACCTGGGAGTTGTGATGCCGCGCGAAATTGCGGACCAGGTTGGGTCCCCAGTAGCCGAGGCCAATGACGCCGACTCTGACAGCTCGCAAACAACCTCCTTGAAAGAAGGACTGAGGACTAAGTGCTGAGGACTGAGAGATTCACTTCCATGCCGGCCTACCAGGTCCCTCGGTCCTTAGTCCTTAGTCCTCGGTCCTCGGTCCTCAGTCCTCAGTCCTCAGTCCTTAGTCCTCAGTCCTCAGTCCTCAGTCCTTCTAGGATGCCCGACCCGAATTGAACAGAACGACCGGAATGGTCTTCAGGAGAATCTTGAAATCGAGATATAGCGACCAGCAGCGCACATACTGCACATCCAGCTCGCACATCTGGCGGTAGGTGAGCAGGTTGCGCCCCGACACCTGCCAGAGCCCGGTAATGCCGGGCCGCACCTCGAGCCGGTCATACTGCCAGTGGTCGTACGCTTCAAATTCGTAGGTGAGCGGCGGCCGCGGCCCCACCAGGCTCATGTCACCCTTGAGGACGTTGAACAGCTGGGGCAGCTCGTCAATCGAGGTGCGGCGAAGGAATCCGCCGACCCGGGTGACCCGGGAGTCGTTGGCCAGCTTGTAGACCTGCTTCCCCTCGGCGTTGGTGTGCCCGGTGCCTTCATGCCCCACCAGCATGCGGGTGACCAGGTCGCGATGAGCCGCATCCGAAACGTTTGCCTGCATCGTGCGGAACTTCCACACCCGGAACTGGCGCCCCCCGGTCCCGACGCGCTCCTGCCGGAAGAAGACCGGCCCCCGGGAATCGAGCTTGATGACCAGCGCGGTCAGCAGCATGACCGGGCCGGCCAGCAGCAGGCCGGTCAGCGCTCCCACGATGTCCACCAGCCGCTTCAGCACCAGCTGCTGTCCCTTCAGGCTGGGCGTGCTCAGCTCCATCAGCGGCTGGCCCTGGCGCCACACTACGGAGGGCTGCACCCCGGCGATGGAGATGGACCGGGGGACGGAGAGCAGCTGGCATCCGGAGGAGAGGGCCGCTTCGGCAACATCGTGCAGGTGGTTGTCGGGGAGAAATCCGCAGGCGACGACAGTTTCCGCCCGGGTCTGGTGCAGCAGGCGGCGGAAGTCCCTGACGTGGCCGATCGCCTCCGGATCGGGCGGCTGTTCCACATCCACGAAGCCCATACTCCGGTAGTCACCGGAATCGACCAGGCCGGGACTCCGCGCCGCGGCGCGGCACTCGGCGGCCGGGCCGACGAAGAGGGTGCGGGCCGCGCGCCGGTCGGGCGAGGATATCCGCTCGACCGCCTGGTCCATGGTCAGCCGCTCCGCGACGATCACGCCCCAGACAACCAACACCGTGACGCAATACTGCAGCAGCACGATGCCGAGTCCCTGCGACCAGAGCGGCATCCAGAGCGGCAACGCAACCGCCAGGGCGCAGCCGGCGAATATCCGCCGTGGATCCCGCCGGTCGTCGCCATGGCTGTAATTGCCGGTCACCCAGAGACCCAGCACCAGCGCGGACGCGAACTGCCATCCGCCGAGGTAGCCATTGGGGAGCCTGTCCTGGAGAGCTACGGCGACCGAGTCGCCGATGACCGCCTTGTTCCGGATGGCCCGGAGCACGGTCCGCATCAGCTCAAAGGCGACCAGGTCGGCCAGCATGAGGACACCGACGCGGCGAATTCCCCGCACCAGGTGGCCGCGGAAATTCCGGGCGGCTCGCTGCTGGAGACCGAGCCGCACACCAAGCGGCGTCTCGTTATCTGGAGGGGGAGACACTGGCGTCGCTGCGGTGACTTCCGCGGGGGGCGCCGAAGCAGAAGCTACCGGCGGTCGTTCCTGGGGAGCCGTGGAGGTAATGGCCTGTCCTCTCATAAGATACAAGGCGGCCCGGGGTTCCCCGGACTCGACATAAAGCTAGCAGATTCGTCGCCTTCCGGCACTCCCCACAACGTGCGATCCGGTCACCCGGCCTTCACGTCCCCTCCGGCCACCCGCTGGTAGAGGGCGAGGTGTTCCTGGACCATGCGACGGCGGCTGAAATAGCGCTCGGCGCGGAGCCGCCCCGCCTCACCCATCCGGGCCCGCAAGTCGGGATCGTGGGCCAGGGTATCCAGGGCGGCGGCGAGAGCATCTACATCGCGGAGCGGGACCTCGAGCCCGGTCTCTCCAGCGACGTTTACCTCGCGGACCCCGCTGGGAAGGGCGGTGGTCACCACCGGCCGGCTCGCGGCCATGGCCTCGATGACGACCAGCCCGAACATCTCCTCGACCGTCACCGAGGGCAGGACGAGGAAGTTGGCCTCGGCCATGCGCCGGGGCAGATCCTCATCGGGGTATTCGCCGAACCAGCGAATCCGGTCGGTGATGGCAAGTGCGCGAGCCAGCGTCTTGAGGCGCGGACCCTCGGGGCCGCTACCCACGACATCCAGCCGAAGATCGGGTACCCGCTCCAATGCCCGGAGCAGGATGTCCAGGCCCTTGTAGCGAACCAGTCGTCCGATGAACAGCGCCTTCGGTGGCGCGCCGACCGGTGGCTCCGGCACGGTGATCCACCGCTCGATGTCCACGCCGAAGGGAATCACTTCGACCTTGCCCTCGACTCCCACCAGCTCGGAGCAGAGCGCGACGTGAGCCCGGCTGGGCACCACGATGGCCGCTGCTCCGCGCAACGCGACCCGGGAGAGCATGCCGGCCAGCTTGCCCTTGGCGTCGGCGTGCTGGGTGATGACCAGCGGTGTCCGGCGAAACCGGGCAAGCGCAACGAAGTCGGCCAGC
This sequence comes from Gemmatimonadota bacterium, assembly GCA_040008015.1. Lineage (GTDB taxonomy): Bacteria > Gemmatimonadota > Gemmatimonadetes > Gemmatimonadales > GWC2-71-9 > DASYPP01. The sequence continues at coordinate 2,927 of JBDTTZ010000515.1, read as the reverse complement.
GGGTGGGGATGGTGCAGGTGAACGACATCGGCGCCGCGCCACGCGGCCTTCAGGTAACCGGGCGCGATTTCCTGGGCTCCGACCGAGCCCAGTGACCACACCCGCGTCACCTTGGAGCGCTGCCCGCGCCCATCGCCATGGCGGCCATAAGCGACGACCTGGACCTCGTGTCCCATCGCCGATGCGCCCTCGGCAAGGTCCTGCACCACCCGCTCCATGCCGCCGGAGTGGGGCCAGTAATGCTTGGCCAGATGCAGTATGCGCATGCTGAATGATAACTGGTCGGCCGCGCACTCTGGCGCATGTCGAGTTTGAAACCGAGCCCTCCCCCACCATTTTATAGCCACCAGAAAGACCGCCGGGGCAGCGCCCCTCCTTCGTCAAGGCCTGATGATAGCCCTGTGTTACGGAACCCGTCCCCAGATCATCAAGGCAAGCATCCTGGGCCAAGCGTTGAAAAAGGCGGGACCGCTGTTCACGGTAGATACCGGTCAGCACTACGACTTCGCGTTGAACGGGCTGCTGTATCAGCAGCTCGGCGTCTCACCTCCCGATCATTTCCTGGAGATCGGATCGGGAACTCATGCGCGGCAAACCGCGGCGATCCTCACCGGGATCGAAAGCCTGCTCAACGAGCGGCGCCCTGACGTCCTGGTGGTCATCGGGGATACCAACTCGACACTCGGCTGCGGACTCGCCGCGGCCAAAGCGGGAGTGCCGCTGGTGCACGTCGAAGCCGGGCTCCGAGCCCGGGATGCCGACATGGCGGAAGAGATCAACCGCCGGGTGGTGGACGCCATCGCCGGGCTTCTGTGCACCCCGTCACGCGCGGTCACCGCGCGCCTTCGGGCCGCCCGCCCCGACGCCACGGTGGTCGAGACCGGCGATGTCGCCCGCGACGTGCTGGAGAGCTGCCGGGAGCGGCTGCCCGATGTGACCTCCCTCCTCCCCGGGGACGACGGGAAGGGGTACGTTTTCGCCACCCTGCACCGGGCCGAGCTGACCGCGGATCCCGCGATCCTGGGCAACGTGATCACCGTCCTGGGCGAACTGGACTTCCCGGTTCTGCTGGCGCTTCACCCCCGGACCCGGGCGGTCCTCAACGGCATGGGGGAGACCCGCACCCGTTTCGGACGGCTGACCATTCGAGAGCCGGTGGGGTATCTCGAAAGCCTGGCGCTCATCAGCAAGGCAGCGGCCGTGGTCACCGATTCGGGCGGCGTTCAGCGGGAAGCCTACTGGTTCGGGGTACCCTGCGTGACGGTCCGGAGCGAGACCGAGTGGCTCGAGACGGTCGAGCTCGGTGCCAATGTCCTGGTGCCGCCGGGGAAAGTGGTGGACGAGCTGATACCCGCCGTCCGGGGCCAGGTGAAACGCCGGCAGCAGGCAAGCTGGGACCGGGACGCCTATGGTAAGGGAGACGCGGGAGACAAGATCGCCCGGGCCATTACCAGTTGGCAGGTGCGTTAACCACAGTTTTAGCGGAGATATGCGCGCAGTCATTCTGTCCCGTACCTACATCAACCCGGCCAGCCGCGGCAAGCTCAGAGAGCTTGCCGGCATGGGATGCACCCTGGCCGTTGCCGTTCCCGAACACTGGAATCAGCCGATCACCGGCGCCACGCTCACCGCCACGTGGGGCGACGACGCCGGCGTGCGCATTGTCCCGGTCAAAGTGCGGATGCTTCCCGGGCGCTGGGGCACCGCGATATGGGATCGCCTCACCATTCGCAAACTGCTGCGCGATTTCCGGCCTGATATCGTCCACGTGGAGGAGGAACCCTGGACCCAGGCTGCCGCCGTGACCAGCCGGCTCGCCGGCCGGCTCCGGATTCCTTCCGTCCTGTTCAGCGCGGAGTCGATCAGCCGGACCTACCCGCTCACCCAGCGCTGGCGCCGATCCCGCGCCCTGGGGAAGGCCAATGGGCTGATCGCGGCGAACAAGGTGGCCGCTGCCCTGCTCAGACGGGTAAGCCCCAAGACCCGCATCACCACGATCCCTCAACTCGGGGTTGGCATCCCGCGGATGTTGACTCCGGTCCCGCACCAGGGTTTCACCATTGGATTCGTCGGCCGCCTGGTTCCTGAAAAAGGACTCGACCTGCTGCTTCGCGCGTGCGTCCGTATCCTCGGCCGCTGGGACCTGCTGGTGGTCGGCAGCGGACCGGCCCAGGAGGAACTGGAATCCATGGCGGAGCGGCTGGGCATCGCCTCCCGGGTAACCTGGCTCGGTGCGCTGCCGGCGGATGACCTTTCCATGGTGTGGCCCCGGCTCGACTGCCTGGTGGCACCGGCACGAACCACCCGGCAATGGGTCGAGCCCCATGCTCGCGCCGCGATCGAGGCGATGGGGTACGGCGTGCCCGTCATCGGAAGCGATTCGGGAGCCTTGCCGGAGATCATCGGATCGGCCGGCCTCGTGGTGAAAGAGGATGACGTGCCGGCGCTCACTGAGTCCCTCACCCAGCTGATGGAGTCCCCCACCCAACGGGTGACGCTGGCCCAGGAAGGGCGGCGCCGGGTGATGAGCGAGTTCGTGGACGCCGCGATAGCCCGGAAGACCCGGGCTTTCTGGCAAGAGGTACTGGGAGTATTATGACGCCTATGTCCGGACCAGCGTGGCGGGCCTCCAAAGTCTTGTGGATACTGCTGGTTGCCGGTTTCACCGCGCTGCCGGGACGCGCCGTGTCCGCGCAGCAGCCCAGCGCGGAACAAGCCCGGCAGCTGCTCCGCAGCCGGCCTGACCTGGTGACCCAGCTGCGCCAGCGGATCGGCGCCAGCGGTCTCACGCCGGACCAGATCCGCGCCCGGCTCCGGGCCGCGGGCTATCCCGAAACCCTTCTCGACGACTACCTGAGCGGCGCCGACAGCACGCGCACCGTCACACCCAACTCCAACGTCATCGAAGCCGTTCGCCTGCTCGGCAT
>JBDTTZ010000514.1:0-7024 GCA_040008015.1 Gemmatimonadota bacterium | reverse complement strand
TCTCGATGCCGGTGCGGTAGTTCTTGGTCCAGTAGCTGATGCCCTTCTCCCGGTCATACTCGGCCAGCTGGTTGACCCAGCGCTTGCCCACGTAGGGGACGTCGCAGACAATGCGCGGCGTTGCGAAGCCGGGGAGATAGCCCATGATGTCATGCTGCAGCTGCTGCGCCTCGAAGATCCCCAGCCGCCAGTGTTCCGAGTTGGGAATCAAGTCGCAGTTGTAGAAGTAATAGGGCATGATCTTGGCGTGATCGAGCAGCATGAAACAGAGCTCGAGCAGGTCCAGCGGCGTGGTGTTGACCCCGCGGAGCAGCACGCCCTGGTTCCGCACGTCGCGGAACCCGATCTCGAGCAGCTTCTTCGCCGCCTTGCCCACCAGGGGCGTCACCTGCTGCGCGTGATTCACGTGGGTGTGCAGCGCGAGGTCGATATTCCGCTCGAAGGCCTTCTTCGCGAGACGCTCCAGCCCCTGCAGGACGGAATCCTGCAGGAAATGCTGGGGGATGCCCATCAGGCCTTTTGACGCCAGCCGGATGTCGCGGATGTTCGGGATATCCATCAACGCGCTCACGAACGGCTCGAGCACGGTGATCGGAAGATTGGCAATGTCACCGCCGGAGACCACGACATCGCGCACCGCCGGCGTGTTGCGCAGGTACTCGAGGATCTGCTGATGCCGATCCTTCTGCGGAGTGGCGAACTTGAGCTTTTCCACCTGGGGAACATCGTTGCCGACCAGGTCCATGCGGGTGCAATGCCCGCAGTACTGGGGACAGGTCGACAGCATCTCGGCCAGCACCTTGGTCGGATACCGATGGGTCAGCCCTTCCACTTTCCACATCTCCGCCTCGTGCAGGCTGTCGCGAGAGGCCCGGGGATGGTTGGGCCAATCGGTGCGGCGATCGGCGAGAGCCGGCACCATGTAGCGGCGGACCGGGTCTTCCCAGAGATTCTCAACATTCATGGTGTTGATCATCTGCGGGGGGATCAACATGGACATCGTGGCCCGCTCTTCCTGGTCGCGCGCGACGCTGGCGAGCAGGTTGTCGGGAAGCAGATGCCCCAGCACCGTCTTGAACTCCTTCAGGTTCTTGACGGTGTGTTTGCGCTGCCAGAGCGCGCTTTCCCAGTCTTCTTTGGAGACCCCTTTGTAACCCGGCAGTCGAGTCCAGTCCGGCTCGACAAACTCGCGAGTCAGGGGATACTGGAACGGCTGATGGGTGGTCTCGACGGTAGCCGGAGCATTCATGATAGGACTCGGGTTGTTGACTTAGGCAGAAGATAATATATAATATATTATCCTCGCAATAGCCTACAGGAGCCCAGCTTTGGGAGCCCAGTCTTTGAAGATCGACCAGGTGCTTGGCCGAGTGAAACGGCCCGGCCGCAAGGCGACCCATGAGGTTGTCGCCGCTGTACTTAGGGAAGCCATCACCTCCGGCCAGCTCAAGGCCAACCAGCCGCTGCCCCAGGCGGAAATCGCCGCCAATCTCCAGGTCAGCCATATCCCGGTCCGGGAGGCTCTCCGCCAACTCGAGTCCGAAGGACTGGTAACCTACCAGGCCAATCGCGGGGCGATGGTGAGCGCGCTTTCCTCCGCCGAGATCCGCGAGATCTACGAAATCCGGGCGATGCTGGAGACTGGAGCGATTCGCCGGGCGGTGCCCAACCTGACGGCGGAGAACCTGGTGCGGGCCGCGGCGCTCCTGGATCTCGCCGAGCAGGCCGATGATGGCGCGACCTGGGGATCGCTCGACATGGAATTCCACTCGCTGGTGTACCACCTTGATGACCGGCCCCGCTTCCAGGAGTTGATCACCGAGTTGCTCCGCCGGGTGGATCGCTATTGGCTGTCCTACAGTCTCATGCTCAAGTACCGCGACAGCTTTGAGCGGGAACACCGCGCATTGCTCGCGGCGCTCACCGCCCGCGACGCTGAGTGCGCGGTTGCCCTGCTCGATGCGCACCTGGTCGGGGCGTGCGACCGGCTGATCGCCGAGATCGAGGCCGCCGAGCTAGTGACAGGTGACAAGTGACAAGTGACAAGGTGACGGATTCGAAAGTTGTCTCGATGAGAGAGGCGATCGCCGCTCACGTTCGCGATGGTGACACCGTCGTTATCGAAGGGTTCACCCACCTCATCTGCTTTGCCGCCGGCCACGAAATCATCCGGCAGAAGCGGCGGGATCTCACCATCTGCCGGCTGACGCCCGACCTGATTTACGACCAGATGATCGCGGCCGGCGTGGCGAAGAAGCTGGTCTTCTCCTGGGCGGGCAATCCGGGGGCGGGCTCGCTGCACGCGTTTCGCCGGGCGGTGGAAGGGAAGGGGCCTCCCCTCGAGATCGAGGAATACTCCCACTTCGGCATGGTGGCGCGAATGAGCGCCGGCGCGGCCAAGCTGCCGTTCTGGACCATGCGGAACTACATGGGGACGGATCTCCCGAAAGCCAATCCGCTGATCCGAACTGTTACCTGTCCTTATACTGGCGAGATACTGGCCACCGTTCCGGCGCTGAATCCGGACGTGACGATCATCCACGCCCAGCGCGCTGATGTTCAGGGCAATACGCAGATTTGGGGATTACTGGGAGTACAGAAAGAAGCGGCCTTCGCTTCCAAGCGGGTGATCGTGGTGGTGGAAGAGATCGTGGATGAGTCGGTGATCCGGAGCGATCCCAATCGGACCCTGATTCCCGGGCTGATCGTGGACGCGGTCGTCCATGAGCCGTGGGGCGCCCATCCATCGTACTCCCAGGGGTACTACGACCGGGACAACGACTTCTACGTGGCCTGGGAGCCGATTTCGCGCGACCCGGAAAAGCTCCAGGCCTATCTCGACGAGTTTGTATTCGGCGTGGCGGATCGCAAGGCGTACATGGCGAAGCAGCCGGGTTTGGCCCAGCGGCTGGCGGCGAAGGAGCTGATGAGTGCCGGGGTGAACTATGGGTACTGATTACACGCCATCCGAGATGATGACTGCGGTCGCGGCGCGGGAGCTGATCGACGGCGAAGTCGTGTTTGTCGGGATCGGTTTGCCGAACCTTGCCTGCAACCTGGCCCGTGCCACGCATGCGCCAAATCTGGTGCTGATCTATGAATCGGGAGCGGTAGGCGCGGTGCCGGAGCGGGTGCCGGTGTCGATCGGGGATCCCGCCCTGGTCACCGGCTCGCTGATGGTCTGCAGCATGGCCGACGTTTTTCAATGTTTCCTCCAGGGAGGGCGCATCGAAGTCGGGTTCCTGGGCGGAGCGCAGATCGACAAGTTCGGCAACATCAACACGACCGTCGTCGGTTCCTATGAGAAGCCCAAGGTGCGGCTGCCCGGCAGCGGCGGTGCTGCGGAGATCGCGGTGCACGCGGTACGGATGGTGATCATCAGCCGGCTCGACCGGCGGGCATTCCCGGAACAGGTGGACTTCATCACCAGCCCGGGGCATCGCTATCGCGACGGCAAGACCCGGCGCGAGCTGGGGATGCCGGGGGCGGGGCCAATCAAGGTGATCACCGACAAGGGAATCCTTGAGGCGGACGAGGCAACGGGAGAGCTGGTGCTTACCGCTCTCTACCCCGGGGTGACGATCAAGGACGTGCAGGACGGGATCGGGTGGGAGCTCAAGGCGCTTCCGCGCCTGGGGAGCGTGGAACAGCCGACAGGTGAGGAGCTGGGGCTGCTGCGGGAGAGACTGGATCCAAAGCAGTTGTATCTTAAATAGCCCCACGGCTAAAGCCGGGGCTCGGCTGTGTCTTTGTCGCTAAAGCGACAACCAGAACGACAATCCAATCCTGTCGCTTCAGCGACAATTCTTTGCCGAGCCCCGGCTTCAGCCGAAGGTAAGGCCTACAGCGACTTCAGATACTCCACCAAATCCTTCTGCTGATCGGCGGAAAGATTCAGATGGCGCACCTGGTTGTAGTGCGAGACCACATCCGCCAGCGTAGCTGCGCTCCCGTCGTGGAAATAGGGCGCGTGCTGCCAGAGAGCACGAAGCGGTGTTGTCCGATATGCCCTGGCCGTGGTACGGGCGGCATACGCGCCGTCCATGCCGGTTTCCGATGGCTGATGGAGTACGCCCGTATTGTTATCAGTGCCGCTACCACCCACGTGACAACTGGCGCAGCTCCTGCCGAAAATGGCCTCACCTCGACGGGCCGCGTCCCGGTTGACGCTGCCCGCTGGGGGTGGCGGCGCGGGGAGCGAGTGCTGGTAGGCTCGAAGTGACGGAAGCTTGGACGTCACCTGGTCAGGCGTCTGTTTGATATCAATGCCAAGGCGCGAATCGGAAAAGTTGCCGTGTCCGTGCATCTGGGTCACCGCCACGTACGCATTCCAGTAGGAAATCGGTCCTTCCGCCGTATAGGTCTCGTTCGTCGTGCCGGCGAGCCCATAGGCGGGAGGGAGGACCAGCGGGGTGTTCTTGCCATCAATGTTGTATCTCGGGTCGTAACGGCCGGGACCCCAGGAGCTATACACCGCTTTCTGGGCCGAGGTGAGTGCCGGAGACAGGGCGATGATGGCTCCGACATTGAGATCGCGGTTAGGCGATCCGTCCATGCGCTTGCCGATCCCTGGCATGACGGAATTGTCCACCGTCGAATGGCAGAGAGCGCAGGTGACCCCGAGCCGGGTGATGTGGTTGTCGGCGTCAACCGTGGCCTGGAGTCCGACCACCGCATTCAGCTTGAGGAGCGCCACCGTAGTGGCAGGACTCTTCAGGTCCACCTGTCCGAGCAGGCCCGGAGGCAGGACCTCCGCATCGACCTTGAGTCCGACTTTTAGCGCGGTGGTCGGATCGACGCCGGTCTCTACGACCCGGTTCAGGTGAAGGGTGTCGGTCCAGAACTGTTCATCACCAAAAGTGTCAAAGCGAAAGATCTGCTGGCCTTCCGATACTGTTCCTTCAACGACACCGGCGTTATCGGCCACACCGCTTCCCAGGCCACTGGTATTCGGATCGGCTTTGTCGGACGGTTTCGGGGCACAGCTCGAGAGCGTCAGCATCCCCAAAAGGACGGATGGAATCAGGTACCTCTTCATACCACACCTCAGGGCTCAGGGCTTCATTATCTTTCACGCTCGGCTGGCATGAATGGGATTGTATAGTAAGATTAATCTATCAAAACTTCAAGATCGTTGTTAAAACGTGACTTACATCACATATAATGAGGGTTTGTGGCCAGATTTTGGCGTTCAAAGCGCTTGACCGACGGGACCGCGGGAAGGATTGTCGCATTGCTCCGCCGCCGCCCCATGACGATCGACGATCTTGCCGGTAAGTTGGGCCTCACCCGCACCGCGGTCCGGGCGCAATTGACCACTTTGCTTGCCGACGGTGTGATCGAGCCGCGGGGAACCCGCCCGAGCAGCAGCAAGCCGGCTCGGATGTACGGCATGACACCGGATGCCGAGCTGCAGCTTTCCATGGCGTACATTCCGGTACTGACTCAACTTCTTGACACGCTTGCCGCGCGGTTGCCGGCCGAAGAGTTTGATGGGCTCTTACGGGAGGTGGGTCATAACCTGGTAAGCGGCCCGTCGCTCCCGCGGGGCGATCTCCGCGATCGGGTGACCGCCGCGAATGGCTTGCTGATCGACCTGGGCGGATTGACCGAGGTGAGCGAGGAAAGGGGCCTGTACGTCATCCGGAGCCATGGGTGTCCGTTGGCCGCCGCGACCCGGAATCATCCGGCCGCGTGCAATATCATCGAAAGCCTTCTGAGGGAAATGATCGGCCAGCCGGTGACCCAGTGTTGCGACCGCGAAGGCCGAGCGCGGTGTTGCTTCGAAGTGTCCGCAGGAGCTGCATGAATATTTGTCGCTTCAGCGACAAGTCTTTGCCGAGCCTCGGCTTTGTCGCCCTCGGCATTCTCACGTCGCCCGTTTCCGCCCAGACCCAACGCCAGCCCGTCCTCCAGCAGATCCATGTCCCCCACAATTATTACTACCGCGAGATGTACCTCCCGCAGGCGACGTCGGGCCCCGGGTGGGTGACCTGGTCGCCGGACGGCAGCGAAATGGTTTTCTCGATGCAGGGCTCGCTGTGGCGGCAGAAGCTGGGGACGAACGAGGCATGGCAGCTGACGGCGGGCGGGGGGTATGACTATCAGCCGGACTGGTCCCCGGAGGGGCACTGGATCGTCTTCTCCTCCTATCGCAACGACGCCATTGAGCTCCGGTTGTTGAACCTGGAGACCGGCGAGAGCCAGTCACTGCTTGCCGATGGTGCGGCCAACCTGGAGCCGCGCTGGTCACCCGACGGCTCGCGCATCGCGTTTGTCTCTACCGCCTATGAAGGCCGGTGGCACATCTATACCGCAGATTTCGCCGATGGCGCGCTGAAAAAGGTTACGCGGATTACGGAAGATCATGACAGTAACCTCCCGCGCTATTACTACAGCCGCTTCGATCACTATCTCTCCCCGACCTGGTCTCCGGACGGCAAGAGCCTGATGCTGATTTCCAACCGCGACCATATCTGGGGCAGTGGAGGTTTCTGGCAGGTCGAGGCCCGAAGCGGCGCTCCGATGCGCCTGGTCCACGACGAGGAGACGACCTGGAAGGCCCGGCCCGATTGGGGTCGCGATGGACGGGTGGTCTATAGCTCCTACCTGGGCCGGCATTGGAACCAGCTGTGGCTGATGACGGGTGACGGCAGTAACCCATTGCAACTCACCTACGGCGAGTTTGACGCGACCAATCCGCGCTGGTCACCGGACGGTCGGCGGATCGCCTTCATCGCCAACGAGTATGGGAATACCGAGCTTCGAGTGCTGACGCTGCCGGGCAGCGCAATCGAAACGGTTCATGCCGATCGGCGACACTACCGGGCGCCGATGGGGACCCTCCGCCTTCGGATCGTGGATGCGGCGGGTCAGCCGCTGCCTGCCCGGGTCTCGGTGACGACGGCGGAAGGCCTGAGCCTGGTGCCTGACAGCGCCTGGCGCCACGCCGATGACGGCTTCGTCCGGAGTGAACGGCACTTCGAGTACGGCTACTTCCACGCAAACGGAAGTGCCAGTCTCA
>JBDTTZ010000513.1:0-3056 GCA_040008015.1 Gemmatimonadota bacterium | reverse complement strand
ATGCGCTGCCTCGGCATCTCCATCATCACCAACGCCGCGGCCGGTATTAGCCTTACCAGGCTATCGCATGCTGACGTGATGTTGACCGCCGAACGACTCAAGGATGATCTCGCGGCGATCCTGGAGGGAGTTATCGAAGGACTGAGGACTGAGGACTGAGGGCTGGAGTCCGGTGATTCACGGGTCCATGACCGGCGCCGAGTGCGGGAGCGGTTTCGATAGCGCGTCGCACATAGCTCAAGCCATCTTCCACCGCTCGGTCCAGGCTCCGTTCCAGCGCCAGTCCGGCCGTGATCGCGGCAGACAGGGTGCATCCGGTGCCATGAGTGCTGCTCGTTCTGATGCGAGAATACGCAAAGCGGCGGGTCATACCCGGGGCGACGAGCAGGTCAACGATTTCGTCTCCGCCCAGGTGACCTCCCTTGATCAACGCGGCCCGGGCGCCCATGTCGAGCAGGCGATCCCCGGCCGCCTTCATTCCCTCCGGATCGCGCACGGTGAGTCCGGTGAGGACTTCGGCCTCGTCCAGGTTGGGAGTGACCAGCGCGGCGAGCGGGAGCAGCTCCTCCCGGAGAGCGGACTCGGCAGCGGTGGCGAGCAGGCGGTCGCCCGAGGTCGCGACCATCACCGGGTCCTGGACGTAGCGGCTCCACTTGCGCTCGCGGATTTCTCGCGCCACCAGCCGGATGAGATCGGCGGTCGCCAGCATTCCGGTTTTGAGCGCGGCGGGCGGCAGGTCCTCCGCCAGGGCGGCGATCTGGGCCGAAATAATTTCGGCCGGTACCAGGTGGACGGAACGAACGCCGACAGTGTTCTGCGCCGTGATGGCCACGAGCACGCTGGTGCCGTGGACACCGAATTGATGAAAGGTCTTGAGGTCGGCCTGGATGCCGGCGCCCCCACCGGAATCGGACCCGGCAATGGTCAGGGCGATCGGGGGAGGGACGAGATTGGTAGCCATCTTCACTCAAGGTAAAACGATGGGCTTTCCGAGGCAGCGGTGCGCATGGCCAGCTCGCTCCTGACAGTCGTTCGAGATCTGCAACGCCCGCGCGGCCGGGAGCGGCGCGAGCTGACGCTTGCCGAGGGTGTTCGGCTGGTCGAAGAGGCCGTAGCCCGGGGCATCGAAATTACCGGGGCGGTGGTGTCTCCCGCGCTGGAAAAGGGCGACCGGGGTGTTGCGCTGCTGGAATCGCTTTCCCGGAACAACACCCGGATCGAACGGGTAAGCGACAAGGACCTGGCGGAGATTGCGGACACGGAACACCCCCAGGGCGTGGTTGCCATCGTGCGTCCGCGGCAGTGGGCATTCAAGGATCTCGACATTGTTCGAAATCCAGCGGTGCTGGTGCTGGACGGGATTCAGGATCCCGGCAACGTGGGCACCCTGCTTCGAACCGCGCAGGGCCTGGGTGCCGCCGGCGTCGTCGCCTTGCCGGGGACCGTGGAGCTTACCAATCCCAAAGTCGTGCGCGGCAGCATGGGCGCTCTCTTCTCGCTGCCCTCCGTGGTCGCGGGCCCCGACGACTTCACGGCATGGTGTAAAGAGCGACAGCTTCCGCTGATTATTGCCGCAGCCGACGGCGAGCCGCTGGGCAGGTCTCCGTTGCCGCGGCCGGCCGGTATCGTGCTGGGGAACGAGGGGGCAGGGGTGTCTCCCGCGCTCCGGAAGGCCGGGCGCGCGGTGGCAATCCCGCTCGCTTCCGGAACGGAATCGCTGAACGTGGCCGTGGCCGGTGGCATTCTCCTCTTCGAGGTCCTCAAGTGAGCGATGAAATCCTGGTGGTGGCCTTTGCCGCACTGCTCGGTGCCATCATCGGCAGCTTTCTCAACGTCTGCATTCTGCGGCTGCCGTCCAACCAGTCCATCGTCCGGCCGCCTTCCCGGTGCCCGAAGTGCGGCCAGGGGGTACGATGGTACGACAACATTCCAGTGCTCTCCTGGCTGCTGCTCCGGGGCAAGTGTCGTCACTGCAGGAATCCCATCAGCGCCATGTATCCAATGATTGAACTTGTTGTAGCGCTTGTTTGGGCTTGGTGCGCGTACCGGTGGGGACCTGAGCTCGAAGCCCTCAAATGGGCATTGTTTTCCACTATTCTAGTGGGAATTGCAATGACTGACGCTCGTGAGTTCATCATACCCAACGAGTTTTCGTTTGGCGGGGTGGTTCTCGGGCTGGGGTTCGCGTCTGCCAGCGGATGGAACGGGTTTCTCGCCGCGCTCGGTGGGGCGTGTTTTGGTGCAGGTGCTATCTACCTGGTGGGTGCAATGGGGCGCTTCGCCTTGAAGAAGGAGGCTATGGGAGGCGGTGACGTTGCCTTGATGGCGATGATCGGATGCTTTCTAGGTCGGCAATCCGTTGTGGCTACAGTTTTTCTCGGCGCCGTCGTCGGGATCATTCTGGCGCTTGGGGGAAGGCTCGTACACCGCTCAAAACCTGAAACCGCGCAGGACCTGCCTGATCCACCGCCTGTACCCAGATCGACTGTTGATTGGCTGTTTTTCATCCTGATTTTTTGCGGCGTCATAGCTTCAGGAGTTAATGGATCAAATGCCATAATCGGTACATTCGTGAGAATTCTAGAAGGAGTCGGGGTTAGCTATCTGGTCAGGTCCTCGGTGGGTCTCTTGAATCGTCGTTTGGTCGGGAGGGATGAGGACGCGAACCTGCTTGCACTGCTCGGGGTCGGCCTCGTCTTGGTCTTGGGCTGGGTTGGAATTCGACAGCCCCTCACTACGGTCCTCGCCGGAGGTGTGCTTCTGGTAGTTCAGATCGTGCTGGTGTTTCTTCGACCTGCGCAATCGGATGGGATGGAAGAGCAGTCTGTCGTGGCTGATGCACCACCGGATGTGCTCGAGCAATTGGGCTACCTGCCTTTTGGGGTCTCCCTTGCAATCGTCGCACTGATTATCGCTTTGATCACCGGAGTTGAGCCGGTCAATCATTGGTTCCAGAACTATGGGAAGCTTCTTGGACTCTAGGTAGGGCCGACTCTTCCGACATCATGTCGCACCTCCGGCGCTTCTCGGACTTGGGGTGCGGCAATGGCCGGCCT
>JBDTTZ010000512.1:0-5775 GCA_040008015.1 Gemmatimonadota bacterium | reverse complement strand
CCTTCGTAGATCGCCCGGTGCATTTCCCAGTACTTGTTCTGATCCGATGCGCACGCCGCCGAGTGGGCGGCGACCCGCGTGTGATTGTGGATCTGGTCCAGCGGGAAATCCCGGTAACGCCAGCGCAACCGCCCGGTTTCGATCAGCTGCCGCCGCACGGTCGGGAACTGCATCGTCTCGAACCGCTGGCAACCGGGGCACTGGAAGTCGGCGTACTCGGTGATCTCGACCGGGGCATCCGGGCTACCGAGCAGGTACCCCCGGAATCCCGCGGTGTCGGACGCCAGCACGGTCACATCAACCGGAATGGCCACCGAGTTCCGGGGCCGCAACGCCAGCCAGCCGATCGCGCCGAATCCCGCTACCGCCACCACGCCAAGGGCGGTATAGAAAGGCTTCATTCCTCCTGGGGCCGCCGCCATGGCGCATCATCCTCCGGTTCATCGAGAGAAAAGGACGAATCGGCCCGCCGCGCCTCATCCACGATCCGGCGATTGTCGGCGATTTCGGGCGTATCGTAAGTCGACCGCACTTCGTAGTGGAACAACTCGCTTCGGGCTTCACCCATCAGCCGCAGCAGGTCGGGGACCCCGCCCAGCAGCTGGCCGTCCTTATCGAGGTGCTGGATCCGCTCGGCGAGCTGGCGCAGTAACTCGACCAGCCTGCGCTTCCGCTCCTCCCCGTAGACTTCATCATGGTCAGGCATATCACCTCAAGTCCTCAATCCCCAGTCTTCAATCTTCAATCTAATCGGGTCTCAAAGCAGCTATTGGGATCTGTTCGGTTTGCACCTAAGCGTGCAATGTGCTTATATTTAGCCGTCCCCTTGGATCACTGGAGGAGCCAATTGAGTAAGAAGAAGACCCGGCCGGCGCCTGAGACCCCGCCAGCATTTAACCAGGCGCGCGATGAGATGTTCAGTCATATCCTGCGTTGCGGAGTTCTGGAGGCAGAGCCTGAACACCAGAAGGACTGGTTCGACGACACCATGCAGTACCTTACCGAACGATACCAGGACCTGACGGCAGAAGACCTGAATCAGCTTCGTACCCTGGGTGAACGGTATTGCCGGCCGGTGCAGAGCCGGAGCAATGAAGTGATCGGCGCCGGCCTGCCAGAATAATCGCATACACGCAGGGGCGCACGACCGTGCGCCCCTCACCGTCGAAGCCCGCGCCACCGGTACCCCAGCAGCACCCGCACTCCACCACCAATGCCCCCTTCAACAACCCAGCCCGAGCCGCCCCCCGGGTTCTTCTCGTAACCCAGCAGCAGCATCAGGTAGCCCTGGTCCCGGGCACCGGCCAGTCCCGCCAACCCGGCTCCGGCATATAGTCCGGGGCCGCGGCCCGCGGGACTCAACAGGAACTGGGCACTCATCTCGCCCCGGGCCGAGAACTCGCCGCCGATGGAGCCCGGCATCAGGGATACACCGATCCGGGTGCTGCCACCCGGCCGCCAGGCGCCCCACCCTCCCCCGCCCGCAAAGTCAAAATCGGCGAATGTGGCGATGCCCTGGACGCCGAGCTCCCAGCCGTGCTGGGCCACGGCGTCTCGGCACATGACGCCGGTGAGAAAACCGAGGATCACCAGCCACCGGTACGCTGCGGAGGCGCCGGGCGCGCCCCTACAGCAGCTCGAGCTCATAGCTGATGCTGATACCAGGGGCGAGAGAATGGATGACGGAGCAGTACTTCTCCAGGGAGAGCTCGATGGCGTGGCGAGCCTTGGTCTCGTCGAGTCCCGGTCCCCGGAGCCGGTAGGTGAACCGGATCGCCACGTAGCGCCTCGGCTCCTCTTCCCGCCGGGTGCCCGCGACGTCCACCCGGAACTCGGTGAGTTCCACCCGCTTCTTCTTGAGCACGAGGACGACGTCGGACCCGGTGCAGCTGGCTGCCGCAAGCAGCAGGGTCAGCATGGGGCCGGGCCCGAGCGCGTTGTCACCGTCGATCAGGATCTCCGGTTTCCCCGCCTCACCGCCGTGAAAGACCAGGTCCCTCTCCCAGTGCAGACTGATTCGCTTGATTTCCTGCGCCATTCAATCCCCCAATTCCTTCAATTCCCTCAACTCCCTCAATTCCCTCAATTCCTAGAGTCTCTTCCCCAGCTGCCGCGCGACATGGTTGTAGTCCCAGATCGCGTAGATCCCGATCGCCGCGGTGGCCCAGGCGAGCGGCCGGAGAATGCTGGCATTGGCGATAAAGGCGAGCAGGGTCAGCATCTGGGCCACGGTCACCGCTTTCCCGCCGACCCGCGCTGGAATCGCGGTGGGATGGCCGGAATAGATGGTCCACAGGAAAGCGATCGTCGCCCAGATATCGCGAATCAGCACGCCGACGATCTCGTAGACCAGGAGCCGGCCGGAAAACGCCACGACCCCGAAGGCGCAGGCCATGAACAGCTTGTCGGCAATGGGATCCAGCACCGCGCCGAACCGGGAGCCGCCGATCCGCCGGGCGATGAAGCCGTCCAGCAGGTCGGTGCCGGCGGCCAGCACCAGCACCCCAAACCGCTGCCAGGGTCCCTGGGCTACGATAAACAGGAGGGCCAGCGGCAGCCGGAAGACCGTCAACACATCGGCGACCGTCACTCGCGCCCGGGCTTGCTCCGTCTGAGGGCGGGGAGTAGTTTCGACTTGCTGAACCATACCTGAAACCTAATACCGCTGTTCAATCCTCAATCCTCCATGAGCACTCTTCAATTTCAGGCCCTATGAACCTCGAACTGCTGAAGAAAACAGCGATTTTTGCGGACCTCGACGAGGGCGAGCTGGCCCGGGTCGCGGAGATCTGCCAGGATCAGACCTTCAAGTCGGGCGAGGTGATTTTCAAGGAAGGAGACGCGGGGAACCGGCTCTTCGTCATTGCCAGCGGAGAAGTGCGGATCAGCCGCACTATTCCCGGGTCGGGAGAAGAAGCGCTCGCAATATTAAAGGCCGGCGCATGCTTCGGCGAGATGTCGGTGTTCGATCGCTCCGAGCGCTCCACCGACGCGATCGCCAACGGGCCGTGTACCATCGTGACGATCTCCCGCCCTGATTTCGAGCTGGTGCTCGACTTCAACCGCGACCTGGCCTTCAAGGTGTTGTGGTCCGTGGTGCGACTGCTGTCCAGCCGGCTCCGGGCCACCAACGACAATCTGCGTTCCCTCCTCGCGATGTCGATGTTCTAACAAGAGGGACATAAGGTGAGGCTAGATACCGCCGTCATCCCGTGTGGTGGATTGGGGACCCGGCTTGCTCCTGTGACCCGCTGGATTCCCAAGGAGCTGCTGCCGGTGGCGCTGAAGCCACTGCTGCACTGGACCCTCGATGAAATCGCCGATGCCGGGCTGCTGCACGCGATCATCGTCTTGAACCCGGCGCGGCCGGCGGTGGAAAGCGTGGCCCGAGCCTGGTCCGGCCCTCTCGAGCTGGAGTTCGTCGCCCAGGACCGCCCCCGCGGGTTGGGTGACGCGCTGCTCCGCGCCCGGGATCTCCTGGCCGGCGCCCCCTTCATCGCCGTCCTCCCTGACAATCTGTTCCTCGGCGAGAATCCGACCCGCCAGGTGGTGGCGTCATGGCACGCGACCCGCCTTGCCTCGGTGCTGCTGACCGAGATCGGAAGCGAGGAATCCCGCTCCAAGGGCGCCACCGGAAAAGCGAAAATCGCCACCCGTTCGGACGGCACCATCCTGGTCACCGACATCGCCGACAAGGGGACCGGCCGGTTTCAGACCGGCGGTGAGTCCTCGGCCGTCACTCCGATCGGGCGCATCGCGCTGGCCGGCGACGTCTTCAACGAATTCGAAGACGTGGCCCGCTCGCTGCCCCTCAACGCGGAGCTGGATGATATCCCGGTGCTCCAGCGGCTGGCCCGCCGGGAGGCGCTGGCCGGCGTGCTGTCAAAAGCAAAATTTTTCGACGTGGGAGTGCCGGAGGGATATCGGGACGCGGTCTGCAGTTTCCCGCCCAATACGAAGTAACTGAAAGTAAGGGCAAGTAACTGAAGGTAAGAGCAAGTAACTGAAAGTAGGTTTCTTTTACCTGCAGTGACCTTCTCTTACTTGCAGTTACTTTCTTCTACTTTCTACCTGAGTTTCGTGACCGCTTCACACCGTTTGAGTAATCTGACCGGAGTAGCCGGTGCCCGGCTGGGCGATGCCGAGGGGTTGTCCGCGGTCGCGATTGCCGCCGCGGCGGCGACCGGCATGTCGTCCTATGGAACCCCGGTCGTGAAATCCGGCCCCAGGGGAATCGTGGTGGGCCTGCTGTGCCACGGGGGACACGTCATCGTGCACGCGATTCCCGAGGAGTCACGCTGCCTGGTGGATGTCCTGGTGATGGGGCCGGGATCGGCGGATCGCGGAATCGAGGTTATTGCGCGGCGCCTGGGTGGGACCCCCGAATAATCCCTTCCGATCGCATTTCCGGCACCAGGAATTCCGCGGCAACCTCCAGCACTGCCTCCGGCGTCACCTCCCGGTAAGGCCGGCCGGGATCGGAAGTTTCTTCCAGCCCGGTGCCGACCAGCCACGCCTCGATCATCTCACCCAGCACCGAACCGGCGCTCTGCCGCGCGACCTCAGACTGGCCGGCGAGATAGTTCACCGCCTGGTTGAGCTCCTCGTCAGTCACCGGCTCCGCGACAAAACGGGCCAGCTCCTTGAGCATTTCCTCCCGGGCCTCCGCCTCGCGCTCCGGTGCTGTGGCGATGTACGTCAGCATGGCGCCGGCGCCGCCGCGCTGCCACGAGCTCGCGATCACCGTGTAGGCCAGCGAACGCCGGCTCCTGAGCGACTCGAACAGCCGCCCGCCCAATCCTCCCGCCACCGCCGCCCATACCTCGGCCGCATATCGCCGTGGATCCCGCCGTGTCGGCCCGGGAAACAGCATGGCCACGGCGGTCTGCGCCTTGGCCCGCTCGAGCACGCGCGCGCCTGCCGTGCGCATCGCCCAGGGCTGAACGGTTCCGCCGGTGCCGGACGGGCGCGTTGGAAGATCCCCAAAGACTCCCGCCAGCTGATCCGCCGTCTTGTCGATATCGAGGTCTCCGACCGCAGCGACCGCAAGCCTGCCCTCCGCCATGCCGCGGTAGTACTCCCGCGTCCGGTCTACCGTGATGTTGGGCAGGGTATCGGCGAGCCCACCGACCGGTAGACCGTAGCCACGCTGGCCGAACGCGGCACCAAATGCCAGCTGTAACGGGTACCGGACCATGTCGTCCGCCACCTGGAGCGCCTCGTCGATCATCAGCTGGCGCTCCCGCTCGACATCACCAGCATCGAGCCGCGGGTGCGCCCTGACAGTGGACAGCAGCGCGGCGGCGTCTCCCAATCGGTCGGCCACCACACTGGTACTGAAACCGAGCCAGTCCGCCGAGGCCGAGATACCCAGCGCTCCGCCCAGGCGCTCGAACGCAAAGGCGAGCTGCCCGGAGTCGAGGGGGCCGGCGCCCCGCACCGCGCTGCGCACCGCGAGCGCGCCAACGCCGGCGTGCTCCGGGTTTTCGATGCCGGCGCGCAGCGTGTAGACGCCGAGTGTCACCGCCGGCACCCCGGTCTTCCGCCGGATCAGGAGGTCGGCTCCGGGGAGCGGCACGTGGTGAACCAGGTCCACCCGGCGGCCGGCAGCAGCCCTTCGCGGCGGAAACACCGGGATCGCCGGTTCGCTCGAGGGTGCGAGGGCAACCGGGGCGCGAAACGAATTCCGCAACGCCTCGCCATCGAGATCGGGGCCGGCTTTTTCCGGTTGGTACACCACTCCCGCCACCCGCTCCGGCCCCAGGTAACGCTCCG
>JBDTTZ010000511.1:0-4463 GCA_040008015.1 Gemmatimonadota bacterium | reverse complement strand
TTCCGGCTCCAACGACCCGGCCTTCATCGACGGCGCGATTGCGGGGACCGACAAGTTGCTCTCGGATAACGCCTGTCTCTCCAGCCAGGCGGGCGAGTTCGCCGCCCGCAACAGCTGTCGCGAAAAAGCGGCCCACTCGCTGGATCTGCGGCTGGCCGTGCGGCTCCCGCTCCAGCTCATGGGCGGCCCGGTGCAGCTCACGGTCGACGCGTTCAACCTGGTCTCGACCGAGAGCGGAATAGTGGACCGGGCGGTCTACCTGGTCGATCCTTCCCAGCCGCTGACCACGAATCTCTCGGGGGACGTGGTGGTCCCCCTCATCGCGAATCCCCGGTTCGGCACCCTGCTTTCCAGGCGGGGGGAGCCGCGGCTGGTGCGATTCGGCCTCAAGGTGGACTACTGATGACATTTCCTCGGCGCACCGGGCTCCTGTCGGCGATCCTGCTGGCCGCGTTGGGCTGTTCCAACGCAGGGGAGAGTTTCGAATTTGGGGGGGGCGGCAACGGTGGGGTTGGCGTCTTCGTCTACCTCGACCGGGACGGCTCGCTCGATCCGGGCCCGGCAGACACGGTGCTGGCCGGGATCCGGGTCGCCCTGCTGGTGCCGGGAACCACCGACACCGTATTCCGGGCGACCACGGATGCGACCGGGAACGCCGCCTTTACCTCGCTGCCCCTGGGCGATTACACCCTCGTGGTGGACACCGCGTCGGTGGGTGACTCCGTCCAGGTACAGCAGATCGACAGCGCCAAGGTCGTGCTCCGGAACAACGCCCCGGTGCGGCAGATGACCGTGCGGGTGGGATTCCCCACCGCGACCGTCGCCCAGGCGCGGGCGTTGCCGGCGGGACGCCGGGTCTTCGTCAAGGGCATACTGCTGGCCAACCTCAACGTCTTCGGCGACACTACGACGCATATCGAAGCCGCCGGCTCGGCCATCCGGCTCACCAACGCGAGGAATGCCGGGCCCGCAACCAGCCCGGGAGACAGCGTGCGGGTGCTGGCCACCACGGGAGTCCGGGCCGGCCAGCCGGTGCTGGATAGCGCCAGGATCAATCTCTTCCAGTTTGGCGCCGGCTCGCCCGCCCCGGTGAGCCTGACCACGCTTCAGGCTAACACGGCGCAAGGCGGTACCCACGATGCCGCGCTGGTGCTCCTGACCGACGCGATCATTCAGACCGACACAGCCACGGTCAACGGTGACTACACCTTCAGCGTGGACGATGGCACCGGGCCGGTGAAGGTGATCCTGGACCAGGACGTGAATTTCCCCCCCGGACCCTTCACGCCGGGCAAGACCCTCAACGGCCGCGGCCTGCTGGTCCCCACCGGCACCGGGACCTGGGTATTCAAGCCCAGGACGATCGGTGACGTGCAGCTGAGCTGAATTCAGCAGGGCGGCAGGTCGGCAGGGTTATTTTGTCTTTTACCGTCTTTTACCGTCTTACCGTCTTACCGTCTTTTCTTCGGAGACTTATGACCGCTGCCCCTGTTGCCGACTCTCGCCCACCTCTCCTTCAGCCTTTTGCGCTGTTCGGCCTGGTTGGGGTGCTGTTCATCGTGGTGGGTGGCCTGGAGATATACCAGCAGATCTTTCCGATGAGCCTGGGCAATGCCGAGTGGGAATTCGGCACCTTCAGCTCCGTGATGGACACCATGCCCCTTCTCCTGATGGGCATGGGGTTTCTCGGCGTGTATGCCGTGGTGGGAAGCCACAAAGTTCTCGCCCGGATTCTCGGCATCATTCTGTTCGGCGTGGCCCTGGCGCTCCTCGCTTTTGCGTTTTTGTACTTCACCAACGTCCCTCCGGCCCTCCGGGTGAACCCGGGGACACCGGTGCAAACCGGGATCAAGAAGGCCGTGGCCAAGGCGACGCTCCAGACCATGATTTTCCCGATCGTGCTGTTGTGGCTGGGCGCGTATGTGATGAGAAAGACCGGCCTCGACGCGCACCGGGGCCGCCGCTGACCGAGCGGTCAGGATCAGTTAGCGTTGCTGGACAATGGGTTATGCTGCGGCATCGCCACAACAGGGGAAACCTCGTTTCCAGCCGCTGTCGCACTTTTGAGGTGTATAAGTTTCGAACTGACAAGCGTTTAGGCTGTATCACAATTGTTCATCACACTGGCCCGGAAGGTGCTATGACCATGTGCACGGAGGAAGTACGCAGGGAGGTGGCAGCGTGACGTCCCCTCGGATTCTGGTTCGTGAAGACCCGAAGAACCGGGCCCGATCATCGGGGGTCGATGCGGCACCAGAGCTAGGCTGGTATTTGTTGGGAGGGTTGGGGTTGGTGTTTGCGCTGGTAGGAGGGCTGGATATCCTGCTCGCGTGGTACCCCGCCAGTTTCGGAAACTCCGAGTGGAAGTTCGCGACCGTCACCACCACTCTGATGAGTTTCCCGCTCTTCGCACTGGGACTGGTACTGTTGACCGGGTCTGCCATGGGCAGGGGGCGGAGGGGTTTGACGAGGACGATGGCCATAGTCCTCCTGGTGATTGTGGTGGTGTTGCTGGGGTGTGCGGCGCTCTATCTCCCCCAGATCTCGAATGCAATGGCGGCGGTTTCGCCTGCAGTCAAAGTCGGTCTTCAACGCGCGATTCTGAAGACCTGTGTGCAACTGATCATGTACATCGCGGTGCTGGGTTGGACCGCGCGGTTAGCCTGGAAGCAGTACCGAAGTTCGATCTAAGCAGTTCACCCTTTGGAGAGGGATCAACCCATGCGTAAGCTCGTCGCAGTCCTCGCCCTGCTGGCAGTAGCCGGCACTAGTACCGCCCGGGCCGATGGATTCAAGTCCTATCGGTTCTGTGGTGGAGACACCTTCACGATGTGCGCCGCGGTCGAGATCACCGTGACCGGCAGCAACGTCCAGATGCGGGTCTGGAACCTGTCCCAGAACATGGGCGCTACCTACGGCCAGGCCGCGGGTACCAACGGGGCCAGCATCATCGACGGCATCGGGTTCTTCAACCTTCCGGCCGGCTTCCTGGTGAACACCGGCTCGCTTGCCGTCAGCGGCCCCGTGCGCGGCGGCGATAACGCGACTGCAGCCGTGAATGGCTGGAACCTCAAGAACTTCGGCAGCGTGGCCTTCGCGGTGGACTTCAAGGCCGCGACCCCGGGCGTCAAGGACGGTGGCATCGCCAGTGGCTGCACCCCGGGCGCCCTGCCCGTTGCACCGCCGAACCTGTTCATGAATCCCTGCACCGGCACCAGCGGCTCCGGTTGGGTGACCTTCAACTTCACCACCAACGGCACCAGCTGGGATCCCAGCCAGAGCGCGATCAGCATTCGTGCTCGGGACCTGAACGTGAACGGCGGAGGCCTTCCGAATGGCGTGAGCGAGTGCTGGACCGATACCAGCCCGGGCGGCCGTCCCGCGACCTGCGTCACGATCACTCCGGAGCCGGTTTCCATGACCCTCCTGGCGACTGGTCTGGCCGGTATGGGTGGCGCTGGCTTCTTCCGCCGCCGGAAGAACAAGAACCAGGTGGCGTAACACCTCAGGTCGTAGGTCGTAGGTCGTAGGTCGGGCCTCTGCGCCCGACCTTCCGACCGACCTCTCTCCAAGGGTCAGAAAAAACCCCCGGCACATCGCCGGGGGCTTTTTGTGTGATCCAGCACCACGCGCCGGGCCGGTTCGAGCGCTAACCTGTGTCAGGAGAAGTACAAACGCTCAAACCGGAGTTGTTCTTATGCGAAAGATTGCAGTGGGCATGGCTCTCGTCGGAGCCCTGGGAATCACCGCTGTCGGTACCGCCTGGGCCAATGGATCCACATCGTATCGGGTATGCGGCGGTGACAACTTCACCATGTGCGCCGCGGTCGAGATCAGCGTCGTCGGCAGCAACGTCACCATGCGGGTGTGGAATCTCTCCCAGAACCTCGGCGCCACCTTCGGCCAGGCGGCCGGGAGCTTCGGTGGCAGCGTCATTGATGGTATCGGGTTCTTCAATCTCCCCGCGGGAATCCTGGTGAATACCGGCTCCTTGGCCGTCAGTGGCCCGGTTCGCGCCGGCGACAACCTCGGCGCGGCACAGGCCGGCTGGAATCTGCAGAACTTCGGCAGCGTGGCGTTTGCCGTGGACTTCAAGACGGCGACTCCCGGAATCAAGGACGGCGGCGTGGCCAGCGGCTGTGCCGCCGGCGGTGAGCTGCCGGGCACTCCGCCCAACCTGTTCCAGAATCCCTGCTCCAATCTCAACTCGACGGGATGGGTGACCTTCAACTTCACTACCAACGGAGTGGCCTGGGATCCCAGCACCACGGCGATCAGCATCCGGGCCCGCGACCTGGTGGGTGACCGGGTGACCGAGTGCTGGACCGATACCAGCCCGGGCGGCCGTCCCGCCACCTGCGTTGGGATTACCACGGTGACGCCGGAGCCGGTCAGTATGACGCTCCTGGCGACCGGCTTGCTCGGCATGGGCGGCGCCGGCTTCTTCCGCCGCCGGAAGAACA
>JBDTTZ010000510.1:0-2276 GCA_040008015.1 Gemmatimonadota bacterium | reverse complement strand
TCGTCGTCGCTGCGGAACTTGGCGGAGTTGGCGAACCAGGGTAGCCGCTTGTCGTAGTCGTTCAACCCGATGAGCTGGTCGCGCGGGATTCCGGCATCTTTGGCGAACAACTCATTGCACCCCGCGAAGCGGTACTGCGGTCCCAGTTTCCAGAATACCCGGACATTGGACCGGGGCGGAGCGGCCTCCGCGAGGTATGCCTCCAGCTCGGTCTCGAGCTGGGAATCCCCGGCCGAGTTCCACTGCAGGCGGTTGGCGGCCATCGCCGGGTGCAGCTCCGGCCAGGATGCCGTCACCACCTCATAATAAGCCGCAAGCACCGCACGCAGCTCCTCAGGACTCATCTCCCCCACCTAGCTGGCCGCCGTTTCCTTGACCCCGCCCTCCAGGTCGAAGGTCTTCGAGTGTTCCCGCCGCGCAGCAAGCAGCAGGCTCACGGCGGCGTACACCACGACGACCACGACCAGGTAGCGGACGACGGTGAGCGGCAGCGACTTCACGATGTACGCGGCGATGAGGACGGCCGGCACTCCCCCGACGGCGAGCGCTACGGTGGCGCCGGGGTGGTACTTCTGGGCCTTGATGAACCGGGCGGTCGCCACCGGCATCAGGAAGGCGCAGGATCCCATCATGATGGGAAAGGCCGCCAGCGGGTTCATGCCCAGGAGGTAGATCAGGATCATGCAGGGACCGTAGAGTCCGATACCCAGGGTCATGAGCGCGCCGAGGGTGAAGTTGCCGGCGATGCCGATCCACAACCTGGTGCCTTCCAATGACTGCGCCGTGCCACCGGCCGGGAAAAGCTTGAACAACGTCATCACGATGAGAGCCGCGGCGACCAGGAGGGCCACACCCATCCCCACCTGGATCCACCGGCGAGGCCACCTGGAGATGAACCCGGCTCCCAGCCACGATCCGGCCACCGCAGCGATAATCATGAGGATCAGGGTCTTGCTGTCCACCGGGACCAGCTTGGTGAAGATGAAGGCCTGGGCGATGGTGGGAAGCGTATGCCCGGCGTTCAGGGTTCCCGGGATCAGCTCGTCCCGCACCATCTTGAACTGACGGAAGATGGCGGTCGTGGTGGCGAAGGACCCGATGCCGAGGGTGTCCCAGAAATTGGTAAAGAAGCCGGTGAAAAGACCGCCCGGCGACGGCGTAGCCGAATCGCCCGGACTTAAGCCCAGTGTCCGCTTTTCGACCAGCCCGTGCCAGAGCACGATGACATAGAAGACGCCAAATCCGCTCAGAGCGATGAGCAGGATATCCTTGGCAGTAAGCGACGGGCTGGACATGAGTTGGAGGGGTGAGGTTATGGAAGGGATACTACATTTCTTCCGCTCGGGCAATATTCAAGGAACCCAAATGTCCACCATCTCTCGGCTGCAAAACTTCGTCGGCGGCACCTGGCGGTCCAGCGAATCGGCCCGCTGGTTGCCGGACATCAATCCCTCCGATCAGCACGACGTCATCGCCGAAGTGCCGGAAGGAACCCGGGAAGACGTAAAGGCGGCGGTTGACGCCGCGTCGCGGGCGGCGCCAGCGTGGCGTGCCCTGACCGGCTCGGCGCGGGCCGAGTGGTTATACAAGTGGGCGGCGGCGGTAGCGGATCGGAGCGAGGAGCTGGCGCAGGCGATGGCGCGGGAGGTGGGCAAGCCGATCTCCGAGGCCCGCGGAGAGGTGGCGCGGGCCAGCGCCATCCTGCGGTACTACGCCGGTGAAGCGGTGCGGGAGATCGGTGAAGTGATTCCGGCGCAGGTCTCCGGCGCCCTTCAGTTCACGCTCCGGAGTCCACTGGGCGTGGTGGGTCTGATTACGCCATGGAATTTTCCGCTGGCCATTCCGCTCTGGAAAGCGGCACCGGCGCTCGCCTTTGGAAACACCGTGGTGGTAAAGCCGGCGGAAGCATCGTCGCACATGGCCGTGTTGCTAGCGGAAACGGCGGCCAAGGCGGAGCTACCCGGCGGAGTCTTTAACGTGGTCGCGGGATCCGGCGCGATCGTCGGCTCGGCACTAGTGCAGTCGCCCGAGGTCAATGCGGTGAGCTTCACCGGGTCGGGCAAGGTGGGCGCCCAGGTCGCCGCCCTCGCCACGGAACGGAACATCCGCTATCAGACCGAGATGGGCGGCAAGAACGTCGCGATCGTGATGGCGGATGCCGACCTGGAACAGGCAGCGGTCCTGACCGCCGCCGGTGCCATGCGCTACGCGGGCCAGAAGTGCACCGCCACCAGCCGGGTCGTGGTCGCGAAGGAAGTAGAGCGCGAGTTCCTCGA
>JBDTTZ010000509.1:0-8109 GCA_040008015.1 Gemmatimonadota bacterium | reverse complement strand
ATCCCAATGCCCCGGAGAAGGCGGTGCGAATTCGGGAAGGGTTATTGAAGGGGACTACCGGGGTATAGCCTAGAACGACACGCAGGTCTGCGACCGCTCCCACATGACCGCCTCCTGGTGGAACCGCTCCCGGTAGTGGGCGATGATCTGCTGGATGCTTTCATTAGCTGTCGATGAAAGGTCGTGGATCAGGATGACCACGCGGGACGGCTCCGACCGGACCCGGCCGCTCGCCTCCCGCCATTGGCCAGTGGCCGTGAAGGCGGTGAGGCCGGTCGGGAAGAGCGGGGTCACGGTGGTGGCCAGGAAGTCGTCCCAGTCGGCGATGGGGATCTCGCCGCCCCCAGGGATGGTGAGCCCGAAGGAGAGGGCGTCCCGGAGCTGGAGGGTCTGGCCGGGGGCGCAGGCCAGGGCGGCCGGGGACCCGGGATGTGCGGGCCGGCAGCCTGCC
Source organism: Gemmatimonadota bacterium (assembly GCA_040008015.1). Taxonomy (GTDB): domain Bacteria; phylum Gemmatimonadota; class Gemmatimonadetes; order Gemmatimonadales; family GWC2-71-9; genus DASYPP01. The sequence goes on along the minus strand of JBDTTZ010000509.1, from coordinate 7,658 downwards.
AGCGCCAGACCCAAGCCCAGCGCGAGGGCGGCTATTCTATAAGGAAGGGACATATCGTCCCCGGAACTTAGAGACCGCCTGCCGGGGGTGGATAGGGGTGCCGGACCGGGAGAATTCCGGAGGCTCCGACTTGACCTAGGTTATTCCCCTGTCTATGTTTGGCGTCTGCCCAATTTTGGGGCCCGGAATTTCAGGCACGTTCAAGAGGTTATGCCGACAATCAATCAGTTGATCGCCAGGGGACGGCGCGATGTGCCGCGCAAAGACAAAGCGCCGGCGCTCAAGAGCAATCCCCAGAAGCGTGGGGTCTGCACTCGCGTCTATACCACCACCCCGAAGAAGCCGAACTCGGCGTCACCTCGGCCTGGCAACTCGGCACTCCTGGCCTGAGTGGCACCGGCATTCAGCCCGGTGTCTTCGGAGTGGATCCGAGCGCCGGGATTAACGGCGGCCTGGCTGCGGGCGACACCTATACCTTCACTTTCGCACTGACCGGCCTGGACGGCACCACCGACCTGAATACCTGCGGTTTCGCTCTTCACGGGCAGGGCGGCTATAACGGGTGCTCGACCAAGCTTGCCATAGATGAAGGCGGCATTCAGAACCAGGGGCCGTATGATCCTGAGTGTCTCACCCCGATCACCACCACGCCCGAACCGGAGACGATGACGTTGCTGGCGACCGGCCGGCCGGGCGGGGCCGGTTTCGTCCGTCGGCGCCGGAAGCACCTCAGCTGAGATCGAGCCGTTTCGGCACCAAAGGCTCCGGCGAATCCGCCGGCCCTTTGCTCTTATATCCCGCTCACCCCATTCGTTCCGCATGGGGCCTGTCACAAGGCAGGCTTGCTGATCCCTCAGATGCAAACAGAGCCGAAATGTCCGTGTAATGCTCTGGATGCCTGAAGTGACGGGGTGAACGTTTTCTCGATGTGACCATGCAAAATTCATGACATACGAATGTGTCGATCAGCCGGTCGTTCCGGACAAGTCTCCAGCGCAACCATGGAGTCCTGACGCAGTTTTGCCATCCGGCAGGATACCGGGGTTTCATTGCGCATTCGAGGCTGGGAGGTAGATTGGCCCTGCCACTCACCTCAAGGCTTCCCTTGCCCACGCATGGCACCGTTCCCCTCGAACTGGGTCAACTCCTGCACGCGCCTGATGCAGGGTTACGTGAGGCGGCATGGGAGGGCCTTATCGCCGATCATACCAGGCTTCTTCTCTCGGTTGCCCGCTCCCTGGGCGGCGACCACGACGCCGCCATGGAACGTTATAGCTATGTCCTGGAAAAGCTTCGCGAGGGAGACTTCCGGCGTCTTCGTGCCTTTGATATAGATGGACGAGCGCGATTCTCGACTTGGCTCACTGTCGCTGCCCGCAGGCTGTGCCTTGACCACCATCGGACCCTGTATGGTCGAAGCCGGATGGTGCGCGATGTGGACGAGGCGGCCGCTCTCCGGGTAATGCGTCGGCGGCTGACGGACTCCATCGCCTGCGAAATCGATACGGACCTGCTCTCCGATTCGGATGCACCGTCGGCCGAGGAACAGGCCATCCGGGCTGAGCGGTCTGCCGGTCTTCAAACCGAGATTGATGCGCTCCCCGCCCAGGATCAACTGCTCCTCGTGTTGCGCTTTCAGGATGAGCTCTCCGCGTCCCGCATCAGCGCTGTGCTCGGCGTGCCGACGCCGTTTCACGTGTACCGGCGGCTGCGCTTGGTTCTCCAGGAACTTCAAGTTCGACTGCAGGCGCGAGGTATCCGGAGCACCGATGAATAAGTATCGCCGCAATTTCCCCTCCCTGTCGCCGTGTAACAATGGCAACGAAGCGGTCCTGAATCAGGAAGCTTCACCGTGAGCGCATCCATGACAGGGGGAGGGCATGTGAATGAATTTGAGGTAGCTGCCTACCTTGATCGCCAGTTACCGTCGTCTGATCGTGAGCGCATCGAACGGCACCTGGCCAATTGTGTTGACTGCCGGCTCGAGATAACCGAGACGTCCCACATCCTTGCCCGGGGCCGCCGACAAAGGCTTGGCTTCGCCGGAGGAATTCTTCTTGCCACGGCAGCGGCGCTGCTGCTCGTCATGCGGCCTGTCATGGTGCGAGCCCCGGAAGGTCCTGTCTCGCCACCGCTGCGGGAGACGGCCGACATTGCTCCGCTGATCGGCTACGGTCCCAGCGGGGAGGTCACCTTCCGCTCGCTCCGATTCGTCTGGGGGTCGGCACCGAATGCGACTGCTTATCGCTTAACCGTTTCGGCCGCGGACGGTGTACCGGTCTGGTCGGCCAGTACCCTGGATACGATCGTGATACTGCCCGACTCGGTCCGGCTGCAAGCGGGCAGACGCTATTTCTGGCTGGCGGACGCGCTTCTCGATGATGGCGCTACCCGCTCAACCGGTCTGCGCGAGTTCCAACCAGTGCCATGAGCCGTCCCTACCGGACCTTCGCGTTCGGGATCCTGCTGGCTGTCTCACTCCTCTGCGGCTGTGGCGAAAGGCCGCCCGTCCGGGCGGAGCATCTGACTCGTTCGGAGTCTGCCTCTTTGGAGCTTCCCACCGATCCCATCCCTCTCGCCGCCCTGCTAGCCGTTGCCCCTGAATCCCTGCGAGCCGCCGGCGAGGAGCGTTACTTCGCGGAGGCCTTTGACAGCGCGCGGGCGATTCTGACCGTCGAGGTGACTCGGGCCCGGGCTGACGATGATTCCGCCGCCGAGGCGCGGGCACTCATGTGGCTGGGCCTGGCGGAGTATCGCCTCGGGGATTACGTCGCCGCGCGGCGAGATGGCGAAGCTTCACTCTTTCTGAAGCGGCAAGTCGGGCTGGATGACGAGCTTTCCCGCTCATTCAACGCCTTGGGTCTCCTGGCCTGGAACGAAGGCCGTCACCACGATGCACTGCAGCATTTCGACTCCGCCACAGTGACCGCGGAGCGGCACCAGGATGCGCGCGGGGTTTCTCGTGCGATCTCCAACATCCCGCTCGTCCTGGTCGAGCTCGGCAAGTATGACGCCGCCCGGCGGGGCTTTCTCGCTGCTCGTGTCGCCGGACGGCAAATCGACGATGATCGTACCGAGGGGAACGCTTTGGCCAACCTGGCGATGCTGGAGATCCGGTTGGGCAGCCCGGACCGGGCCCTGCCTCTGTTGGCCGAAGCTCGCCATCATTATGCGGTTGCCGAGTACGCGACCGGGGAAGCCAATGCCCTTGGACAGCTGGCAACCGCCTTTAGCGGGCTGGGCGACTTGCAGCGGGCCATAGCCGCAGCCGATTCCGGAATCGCCATTGCCCGGACAGAGGGACTCCTACAGGAAGTCGCCGCAACACTGGAGGTGCTCGCGGATCTCCACGCCCAGGCCGGAAGCTGGCGTCTCGCCCTCCGAAGCCTGAGAGAAGCAGACAGTCTCGATGCAATGCTCGGCCTTGCCGTGGAGCGAGGAAACAACCTTCGACGAACCGCAGCTATCCTGCTGGTGCTGGGTGAGGCACTCCCGGCGGCCGCCCGCGCGGAAGAAGCCCTGGGTGCCCATCGCGAAATCGGGGCATGGGGGGAGATAGTGGATGACCGGATCCAGTTGGCTGAAGCGTACGCCGCCAGCGGGAATCCCCGGGCCGCAAAGGCGCAGGCCGACTCGGCCCTGTTGGAGGGGGCTACCATCAAGAACCCCTCTTCGGTACAGGACGCGGCCGTCCTGGCGGCACGGCTTGCCTTGGCTGCCGGCGATCCACGACGGGCACTTCTATACCTGGAGAGCGTCGGCGCTACTGAGGCTACCGACTGGGTTTTCTCCGACATTCGGGCTGCAACTTTCCTGGCTCTGGGTCGACTGGATGAGGCCCAGGTGGAAGGGAAACGCTCAGTCGCGCTGCTCGAGAGGGAGCGGGCATCACTCGGCATGGGGCCTTTTCGTTCAGCATATCTCACCAATCGCGTCGGCCCTTTCTCGCGGCTGGTCTCCATTAACCTCGCTCTTCGGGACACGACGGCAGCATTCGAGGTTGCCGCCACGCTGCCCGGTCGAGCTCTTGCTGAACGGCTGGGCGGGATGCTGGTCCAGCGGGGTGGGATAGAATTTCTTGCCGAGGGGGAGCGCCATCTTCTGCGAGCTGCGGCGCTTGAACGTGAGCTGGTGAAGACCACGGCGGGAGAGCAACGCGTCGCGATCCAGCGGGAGCTTGAATCGGTGCGTGCCAGGTACGAGGAGCACCTGGCCCATCGCACTCCATTCACCGGGGACCGTCTCCTGGGTCACCGCCAAATCAAACTGGCCGATGTGCAATCAGCCCTCACCAGCGAAGAGGCACTGCTGACCTTCGTCGCGGGTCCCGAGCGGCTCGATGTCTTCCTGGTCCGGCGGGGAGCTGTGCTCCATCGAAGCGTGGCGATCGGGGCGAGCGCACTTGCTGTGCGGGTGCGGCTGGCGCGAGAACTTCTGACTCGTACCCGGCCGGGCCAGGAACCTCCTGGGGCACTCGCCGAGTTGCACGAGATGCTGCTTGGACCGGCCGTCGCAGCGGGCTCTTTCGAGGGGATGACTCACCTGCTGATTGTACCACAGGGCCCCCTTGGCGCACTCCCCTTTGCGGCACTTCGCAATGCAAAGACGGGAAGGTTCCTGGTTGAGGACTACGTCATAAGCTATTTGCCGACCGTGGCTGCATTGGCGGATTCGTCTCCCACTGCTGCGGTCTCCTTTGGCAGAATGGTGGTGTTCGCTCCGCTTCCCGAGTCCCTGCCGGGAACCGGCCGTGAAGCCCGGGCAATTGGGCGCTTGCTGCCAACCGCGGAACTGCGGGTAGGCACATCCAGTAATGAAAGGGCGGTCGTGCAAGCCCTCGAAGCCGGGCGGCCGGTGCATCTCGCCTCACATGGCTCACAGAATGCTTTGAATCCCCTCTTTTCCCGGATCATCGTCGGCCGAGCCGGAGGGTCTCAGCCGAACAATGACGGTCGCCTCGAGGTGCACGAGATTATTGGCCTCCACACGTCCAGTCCGCTCGTTTTTCTCTCGGGTTGCGAGACCGGGCTGGGGGCCGCGGGGCAGGAGCCGTTTCCCGGGGGAGCCGACGAGGGGGCGCTGTCGCAGGCATTCCTGGTGGCGGGGGCCCGGAGCGTGGTCGCGACCCTTTGGCGGGTGGATGACGCTGGCGCAGCCGAGCTCGCGGAACGGTTTTACCGATATCTCAGCTCGGGTTCTTCAGCGGAAGAAGCTCTGGCCCGCGGGCAGCGGGATCTGATCCGGTCGACCCCCGGCTTCACCTGGGCCGCCTATGCTACTTTCGGCCCCGGCGGGCGCAAATCCGCCGCCGGGGTCCGTATAACAGGTATGAGATTGTAAGATGCTTGCCATGCCCTCCGGCCTCGGGGGGTGTGGTTTCCCTGTCCCGTTCGGGAGCGCCTCATGCTGATCGCACGCCGGTTCATTGTCCCAAGTGTCCTACTGACGACGCTCGTGACGGTTTTCACCGCATGCACCGAGTCTGCTATTACCGATCAGGCCAGGAACGGACCCGAGCTCGCGGGGGGAAGCCTCACCCAGGTTACGGTGACCGGTGCCACCCCATCGACCGCGCCGACCGATACCACGGTGAACATCGGTATCACCGGTTCTGGTTTTGACCGCGGATCGGTGGTGATATTCCAAGTAAACGGGATCCCTGAGCCCAAGCTTAAAGTCAATTCGACGAAATATTCCAGCTCAACATCGCTGGTTGCCAACGTGACCATCGCCGCGGACGCCCCACCGACTACCTATGACGTTGCGGTCACCACCTCCAAGGGGAAAAAGGGGATCGGCACCGAGCTGTTTGCCGTGAGTACCAGAATCACGGATCCGACCGCCAGCTGGCTGATTCCCCTGACTGATGCCGGACTGGGAGTTGCGAGCGACGGCAAGAACAGCAATGGGACCCATTCCGTCTATGCCAACGGTATCTGCGGCGTGAGCGGCCAGATCTTCGCCACCTCCGCGGGGTCCAACACCGGCGATGCGACGATCCAGACCGCGAAGGGGAAGAATTGCTCCCGTCGCTTCCTGCTGCGCTATCCGGACGGCGGCAGTGAGTCGGTCCTCAGCTTCAACAACCTCAATGTCCTGCAGAGCACGAGTTATTCGATTCCGATCGGATCGACGGTCAAGCGGCGGCTCATCGTCGCTCCCGGATCGCTCTCGAATAATCCTTCGCGGTGCGGGCGACTGCTGTTTGGACCCAACGGGACGGTAGGGCCCGGCAGCGACAGTTTGCTGGTGACTCGGCTCGACTCGCAGACCTGGCAGTTACAGTCGCAGGCGGCGCCGGATAACCGGGCGTACTGCGAAAACAATGGCCAGCTGTATGCGATGCCGGTAAACGTCACGATCGTGTCGAGTGTTCCGTTGCCCTGAGCCTTGTTCGCTCTCAGTTTCGCGCCTCACAGTGTTTCTGTGAGGCGCGTCTTTTGTCCGGCGGGAGAGTACGCAATCCGTCAGCAGGGGTCCGTGTTAATGGGGTAGAGCGAAGTCAGATCTGTCCCCCACCCCGGAGAACCCCATGCGCCGCATCAGCTCCTCGTTGTCGTTGCTGCTTGTCCTCCTCGCCGCCTGCGGTGAAAACGCTACCACTCCCTCAGCGGAGCAGCCGTCGCTGCGACCCGGTCCCACTGACCCCACCGCTACCTGGCTCATTCCGCTTGCGGATGCGGGCTTCGGTCTGGCGAGCGACGGCTTGTATGGGGACGGGAGCTTTTCGGTGTATGCCAACGGTGTGTGCGGCGTGAGCGGCCAGATCTTCGCCACGACCGCGGGGTCCAACACCGGCGATGCCACCATTCAGACGGGCAAGGCCAAGAACTGCAGCAGGCACTTTCTGCTTAGGTATCCGGATGGTGGGACCGAGTCGGTCCTGAGCTTCAACAACCTCAATGTCCTGCAGAGCACGAGTTACTCGATTCCGATTGGATCAACCGTCAAGCGGCGGCTGATCGTCGCTCCTGGATCGATTTCCAACAACCCTTCCCGGTGCGGGCGGCTGCTGTTTGGCCCCAATGGGAGCGCAGGCCTGGGAAGCGACAGCCTCGAAGTGACCCGGCTCGATGCCCAGACCTGGCAGGTGCAGTCGCAGGCGGCGCCGGATAACCGGGCGTACTGCGAGAGCAACGGGCAGCTGTATTCGATACCGGTCAACGTAACCATCCGGTCGAGCGTGCCGTTGCCCTGAACCCTTTGAGCTTTGTCTCATGCGCCCCGCAGACTCTGTGGGGCGCATTCTTTTTGTGACGTGCTCGAACAATGCGCAAGAAACGACTCGTAGTCCGTGTCATATGAATGAGTGACACTAACTCCTCGATTCATTGACCCCGACACCAACATCCCCCGGAGCACCTATGCAGCGCGTGACCCGAGCCGCTGCGGGCCCTGTGGTAGGAAGCCAAATTCGCGACAAAGACGGCGGGGTGACTCAGTACACGACAACCCAAACGGTGAAGAACGTCGCGCCCGCGGTCACCATCATTCCGCAGGGCCCCACCACCATCGCGCCGGGCGGCACGTTCCAGCTCCGGCTTACGTTCACCGACCCGAGCTCGGTGGACAATCCTTGGACCATCACGCTGCTATGGGGCAACGGCAAAGTGACCCAAACCTCGGCCACGCGGCTCACCAACGCACTCCGGAGCCGG